>JAHBUR010000030.1 GCA_019637975.1 Bacteroidota bacterium
ATTCTCTTTCAATCTCATTATCATTCTCGCCGTGCCCTCTAATGCATCGAACGTCATCGGAAGAGTGATATCGAGTCTGTAGTGAAGCATGTCGAACGGCTGCGGACCTTCGTAGGCATCAATCCCGCGAACCGATGAAAGGGTGAGGCGCTGTTCAGGGGCGATGAATCGTCCTTCTTTCTCAAATGCAAATTGCTGCGATTGACCAACCGTTGACAACGAAAAGCAAGCCACCAAGACATAAAGCCGCCAAGAATTGCATTTACGAAAAACTTTTCGCGACTTCGTGTTGTCGGGCTTTCCTTTTATTAAGCTATCCAACCGAATCACTCATCCTCCGATAAAAAGCCTTGCCATTCGCGACTAACAATCCTGCAAGGACGCATGCGGCGCCAATAAACACATTCGTCTCCAGTTCTTCTCCTAACACAACGGCTCCAAGAATTACTGCAACAACAGGCGTAATGAAGCTGATCAACGACAAATACACAGCTTCGACTCGCTTCAACAGCCAGAAATACGCGACAAATACAAGCACGGAACCGATTGTGGAAAGATAGATGATTGACCCAATTGCCGCTGTGTCCCACACAATACTTGCATGCGATTCAACTGCAAAACTCAGTCCGATTAGCGCCGCGCCGCTCCAGAACATCCCGACAAGGTTCACGGCAAACGGGTTTAAAGGCTGGCCCAGCTTCTTCACCAGCACGAGACAGTAAGCCTGCATAAGTGAATTCGCCAGAATCAATCCCATCGCAATTACCGAACGGGGCTCAGATACATGAATGTCGCCGGCAAATATCACCACAATGCCGATGAAGCCGAGGACTATTCCCGATACTTTGAACAAATTGAGACTCTCGCTTTTCAGCATAATCTGGGAGAAGATGGCAACAAAGAACGGATACGCCGCGAACAAGATGCTCGCAAGTCCTGTTGCGATATGCTGTTGAGCCCAGTACACAAATGCAAACGGAAGAGTGTATGCGAAAAAGATCAGAACCAGATAAACCTTCCTCGCGTCGGCAGTCATCGGTACTTCGATGTTCCTGGTTCGTACAATTGCAAACAGGAGAACGGAGGCAATCGAGAAGCGGAGACCGGCACCGAGAAACGGGGGAATGCTGGTTAGCCCGATCTTGATGGCAAGCCACGTCGATCCCCACACAAGGCAAGCAGTGACGAAGGCGAGATAGATTTTTATTCTTTCGGAGTTCAGAAGATGACGCCGTATTGTTATCAGATTGTGAAAGCAAGTTACGAAGAATGTGCGACCGAGGAAAGGGATTTGTTGATTGGGTCTGAGATTAAGGATATATTTTGCCACGCATTTGTTTTCAGCATCGTATGGAGAACCAGATGAGTTCCCTCTTTGACGTCGCGACAAAACGTTCGCTCAATTACCTCCAATCAATACAAACCCGAAATGTCGGGCCGACAGCGGAAGCTATTGCGAATCTGAAGCTGTTCGATGAACCGCTGCCTGAAAATCCTACGGAAGCGGAGAAGGTTCTGCAGCAACTCGATGAGATCGGTTCGCCGGCAACAATGGGAATTGCCGGACCCCGGTTCTTTGGGTTTGTCATTGGCGGATCGCTGCCTGTTTCTCTCGCTGCCAACTGGCTTGCAGGCGCGTGGGATCAGAACACGGGACTCTTCAACATCACACCCACAACTGCCTATCTGGAGCAAGTTGCCCTCAGGTGGCTTGTGGATATCCTGAAGCTGCCGCCCGAAACAGGATGTGGTTTTGTCACAGGGGCAACTGTTGCAAATTTTTCGTGCCTCGCGGCGGCACGTCATTCTGTCCTCAAGCAAGCAGGATGGAATATTGAAGCAGACGGGTTATTCGGTGCCCCGCCTGTCACAGTCGCAATCGGCGCCGAGGCACATCCTACCCTCATCAAATCGTTGGGCTTGCTTGGACTCGGAAGGAATAGAGTCGTCAAGCTCCCCGTGGATGATCAGGGACGAATGGTTGCCGCGGCTTTGCCGGATTTGTCAGTCCCGGCAATCATCTGCGCGCAAGTCGGCAACGTGAATACCGGAGCGTGCGACCCGGTGGATATGATTTGCGAACGTGCAAGGAAGTCCGGGGCGTGGGTACATATCGACGGAGCATTCGGTTTGTGGGCAGCAGCGGCTCCCACACGGGCACATCTTGTTCCGGGAATCGAGAAAGCAGATTCGTGGGCAACCGATGCTCACAAATGGTTGAACGTGCCGTACGACTGCGGCATTGCTTTCGTTCGCGACAAAGAGGCTCTCCGTGCGGCAATGGCCATCACTGCTGAATACTTGCCAACCGAAACAGAGCATAGAAATCCCTCCGACTACACGCCTGAATTGTCGCGTCGTGCACGCGGCGTTGAGGTTTGGGCGGTGCTGCGTTCTCTGGGGCGTTCCGGAGTAGCAGAAATGATCGAGCGAACTTGCCGCCATGCACGGAGATTTGCCGACGGATTTTCAAAAGCAGGCTACGAAATTCTGAACGATGTCGTCCTCAATCAAGTATTAGTCTCGTTTGGCGATCCTGCGAAAACCAATCGGATTATTGAGCAGATTCAGCAGGATGGAACCTGCTGGTGCGGCGGAACAGTATGGCAAGGGAAAACCGCTATGCGTATAAGCGTATCGTCTTGGGCAACAACGGATGAAGATGTTGAAATGAGTCTTGTTGCCATGTTGCGAATTGCTGCCGGGCACATGTAAGAGGAAGTTGCAGAACGAAGTTGCATTTCCGCATGAAATCGTTGTACAATCATGAGTTACACAGCCATTTTTTGTTGGAATTCTGCTTGCAAAACTCATCTGCCTGATTTATTTTGTGGGAGGGAGTCTGACGACGGAGCCGAGGGGATCGAAACCTCCCATGTTCGTTTTTCAAGTTCTTTCTAAACACAATCACACGTAGGTTCGTGACGGACAACTTCACAATAGTAGCTGGAGAGTAGATGTTTCGAACGGTACGATTGTTTGCTGCAAGTGTAGTCTTCTCGTTGATGCTTGGCGAGCTGATGGTCCGTTGGTTCATTCCCGTTCGCAACGTCGGGCCGACCTTCAGTGAATACGACGCGGAATACGGGAAGCGATTGAAGGCGAATCTCTCGTGTGTTCGCATCGCGCCGGAGTTCCGCATGCAATTCACCACAAATTCTCTCGGTTTTCGCGGGCCTGAGCCGTCATCGTTTCCCGAAGGCGGCATCTTGTTTCTGGGAGATTCCTTCACCGAAGGCTACGGCGTGAGCGATGGCGAAGAATTCCCCGACCTCGTTCGCAGCACGTTGGCCAAACACAATCCCGCCGGCACGATTCCCGTTGTCAATGCCGGCATCGGCAACCTCGGTACGGGACGCTGGATCAAGTTCCTGAGAAACGAAGGCAAACGACTTAACCCGCGGTTTGTCGTGCTACAGCTTTCCGACAATGACTTCCACGACAATACTGCTGAAGCACTATTCCATCTTACCGAAAACGATTCACTTGTGGAGAACTCTCCCCGTTCACCGGGTTCGTTCCGTCATATTCAGAAAGTAATTGATGCAGTTCCCGGACTCGCGTATTCGTACCTGGTTTGTCTCGTCAGGGATGTGATGTCGTTCACCGCTGCTGAACCGCAAGCAATGCCAACCGAAGACGAGGTTCTGCGCAAGAACCAACTTACCTACCGCTTGATTCACGAAATTGTTGCCCTCTGCGAGCGCAACGGCTGGCCGGTAGTTCTGGTAAGCGCTGACCTGAATGAACACCAACTTGATGAGTTGGCATCAGTGGTAGCGGAGTATAAAACACCCATTCTGCGAATTCCTTCAAAGGACACCCACCCGGAGTTGTATTTTGAGATAGACGGACATTGGAATGCCAAAGGACATGAATATGTTGCCTATCAGGTTTCAGAATACTTGAAGGCTTACGACTTCGCCTCGCGTGAATAAGCAGGGCCTTCCCGTAACGCGCTGCAGTCCGATTTCACGACAGACGTACATCCCATTCACGCCGCACTTCCACACCTACGAAAAGCATGGCCGAACGCAACACCTGAGCGAAATCCCCTGGCGTTCCGGAATACAACGTCAACAAGACAATAGTTCTTGACACACATAAAAAGGAGTTGAAGAGCAACACCGACGCCCGTTTGTTTTTTGCCCCATCTCCTCTTACCTTGATTCTTAATAAGAACTACCTCCATGAGATGCTTGACTCCGTTTGGGTGACCTTTCTTCTGTTTCTTGCTGGTGCTGCAGCAGGCCTCGTTGACTCCATCGCCGGCGGTGGCGGACTGATTACGCTTCCGGTTTTGTTAGGGATTGGGCTTCCACCGCAGGTGGCCCTCGGCACCAATAAATTCCAATCAAGTTTCGGCAGCTTCACGGCAACAGCGTATCATCTCCGCAAGAAGAACATTGATTTGCACACGGCGCGCAGCGGCATCATCAGCACGTTGGTTGGCGCGGCGCTCGGCGCGTGGGCTGTACAACAAATCGATGCGGCGGTGTTGGGAAAGATCATTCCCTTTATGCTGGCGGCAATTCTGATCTACACATTCTTCACGCCGAAGTTGGGAGATGTGGATCAGAGTCCAAGGATGCAGCCGAATCTCGCATTTGTTCTTACGGGACTCGGCTTCGGATTTTATGACGGATTCTTCGGGCCGGGAGTCGGTTCGTTCTGGGCGATTTCGTTCGTTGTTCTGCTCGGATTCAATCTCGCGAGGGCAACCGGGTACACGAAGCTGATGAACTTCACCAGCAATGTCGTTTCGCTCGTTGTGTTTGCCATTGGCGGGCATGTGTGGTTTACATCCGGACTTGCGATGGCAGCGGGACAAATTCTCGGCGCACGACTCGGTTCGGGATTGGTGATCAGGAAAGGAGCCAAGTTCGTACGTCCGATCTTTATCACGGTTGTTGTCGTGATGATTGTAAAGCTCTTCTATGATAACTTTCTTGCCGGATAGTCCATATGCCACAGAATCTTGACTACGCGCAACTTCTCGCCGTCGCGATTGATGAAGCTCGTCTTGGCCTTCGGGAAGGCGGCATACCGATAGGCGCTGCGCTGTTCGACGGCAATGGCAATCTACTCGGCAAAGGGCACAACCGGCGAATACAGGAAGGGGACCCGTCCGTTCACGGCGAGACGGATGCGTTTCGCAAAGCCGGCAGACAGCGAACCTACCGCGACAAAATCATGGTCACGACGCTTGCCCCGTGCTGGTATTGTTCGGGATTGATACGACAATTCAACATCGGCAAAGTCGTTGTCGGAGAGTCGGTGAATTTTGCGGGAGGGATTGATTGGCTGCGCGAGAATGGTATCGAAGTTGTCGATCTACATTCTCAAGAGTGCATCGACATGCTTGCAACATACATCAAACAACACCCGGAAGTTTGGAACGAAGACATCGGACAAGAGTAACTCATATCCACTTCGTGTACCTTCGTGCAGACTTCGTGAACTTCGTGGTATATCTTTATCATAGGAGACAACATGGAATTCAGAAAAGAAATCATCCGCAACGGCGTCAGTTTCGGAACGGCGCTTTCGATTTGCATCTCGTGGTCGCTGAACAAATCCGTGCTCTGGGCGATTGTGCACGGATTTTTTTCGTGGTTGTATGTGGTATACTACTTACTTTTTGTGAAGTAGATTCACGACGATTTGTACCCCAGTCTCGCCAGCGCCGAAGCATTCTCGCGCCACTCCTTCTGCACCTTCACGTGCAGCTCGAGGAACACAGGGTGCTGCAGGAATTCCTCTATTGACTTTCGGGATTTCGCCCCGATTTCCCTCAGCATCATCCCCTTCTTGCCGATGAGGATGCCCTTCTGTGAATCACGTTCCACGTAAACCTCGGCACTGATAAACGTTTTGCCGGCTTCACGTTCCTTGAATTCAATAATCTCAACCGTGGTCGAATAGGGAATCTCTTCTTTCGTGCAGAGAAAAATCTTCTCCCTGATAATCTCGCTCACGAAAAACCGTTCCGTATGTTCGCTGACAATATCAAGAGGATAGAATGGAGGATGAACGGGAAGAAGGGCTGATACCGCAGCAAGCAGTTCGCTTGTCCCGTCTCCTTTCAGAGCGGAAATCGGGAAGATCTCCTTGAACGGAAATGCCTTGCTGTAGAAATCAATCACCGGAAGAACGCCGCCTTTATCCACTGCATCGACTTTGTTGATAACAAGAAACACCGGCTTGTTGAGTCCTTTGACCTTCGCAAAGGCTTCCGTGTGAGCAAGCGAGCCGTCCGTTCCGGGCTTTGTCGCATCGATCATGAACAACAACACATCCGCATCTTGGATTGCCGAAGAGGCGAATTCCATCATCACTTCCTGCAGAAGATACTTCGGTTTGATGATGCCGGGCGTGTCGAGAAAAATCGCCTGAAACTCCTGCGTCGACAGGATGCCGAGGATTTTGTGCCGCGTGGTCTGCGCCTTCGGCGTCACGATGGAGATCTTCTGCTGTAGCAGCACATTCATCAGCGTGGACTTGCCCACATTCGGCTCGCCGACGATGGCAATGTAACCGCAGCGGAAATCGGCTAAGATGTTCCGTTCTTCACTCATACGATTCCTGAAAACAAAAACCCCGTCGGCTTAACGGGGCAAATAACTAATAGCCAATGACTATTGCCGTTAAAGCGCATCCTCTCCCGATTCCCCCGTTCTCACACGAATGACATCATCCACAGGATAGACAAAGATCTTGCCGTCCCCCACTTGACCGGTGCGGGCGGCGTTCATGATAGTATCGACCACCTTGTCCGCCATGCCGTCTGCCACAATCACCTCGATCTTGATTTTTGGGAGAAAATCGATTTGGTACTCCGAGCCGCGGTACAACTCGGTGTGTCCTTTTTGCCGACCGTAGCCCTTCACTTCCGTCAACGTCATGCCCTTCACGCCGATTTCGGCAAGTGCTTCACGCACATCGTCAATCCTGAATGGCCGGATGATGGCTTCGATTTTTCTCATTGTGAACTCGGGTTATTGGATAACGAACAATCCAGATCTGGGCTCTTTTTCAAGCACATCAAGTACTTTGGGCAGCAGCAGTTTCAAAAACTTGTGGGTATTGCTGCGGGCGCGCAGAACAATCACAACAACAGGAGAGTCCTTGATGCTTTGTTGAAAGCTCATGCCCTTGTCAACTGTGACTAACGCTTCAAACCCCTCCTGTTTCATCACGGTCAGAAGTGCTCCGTTCTTGATTCCCTTCCAATTCATATAGTCCACCGTATACACTTCGTGCTTCGCCGGAAAGTCCTTCCGAAGATCATTCGGCACATTCTCATCAAGAAGCAACTTCATTCACGGTTCGCTTTTTCAACACGAGAGACTCTGCCATGTGAAGAACCTCCATCGCTTGTTCGCGAGAAACGGTGGGAAAGTTCCTGAGAAAATCGTCCATCGACTCTCCTTCAACTAAATAGTCAAAGAACGTCTCAATCTGAACTCTCGTGCCGGTAAACACCGGCGTCCCTCCCATTACTTCCGGATCGATTGTAATTACGCCTTTTGTGGACATACATCCTCCACTCATTCACTTACCATGACACTGCTTATACTTCTTCCCGCTGCCGCACGGGCAGGGATCGTTGCGCCCGATTTTATCGCCGACATGAATCGGTTGAGGCTTCCCGGCTTTTGCTTCGGGCGGCGCCTGCGCTGAACCGCCGGGAACGGGTTCCCGATTTCCCTGAAAGCCCATTCCGGTTGATGATTCGTGGCTCGTGCGCATCTGCTGCGGCCGCCGGGGCCCGCGCAACGGCAACTGCTGTTGCTCGACAGGGAAGAGCTTGAATGCCGTCGTTACGATTTCGGTGTTGACTTGATCGAGGAATGCCATAAACATGCGGAAGGCCTCCGTCTTGTACTCCACGATCGGGTCTTTCTGGCCGTAGGCACGCAAGTGAATTCCCTCTTTCAGGTCATCCATCTCCCGCAGATGATCCTTCCATTTCTCGTCGATGACACGGAGGACGACCATCTTCTCGATCTGCGTCATCATCTCGATGCCGAGCTTTTCCTCTTTGCGCTTGTAGAACTCGCGTGCGGCGTTGATGATTTCGTTCTTGACGCCGTCCTTCCCGATGTCCTGAAAACGTTGGGGCGTGATCGAGAAGTCAACGAGAAGCTGCGAGCGCAAATCATTGACAAGGCCTTCGATCTCTCCCTCCTCATAGTACGCGTCAACAAGCTTCTGCGCCTGCTCATCCAGCAGATCGAGAATATCGTCTTTGATCCGGTCGCTCACCAATGCCCGGCGGCGGCGGGTGTACACCACTTCACGCTGCTGGTTCATCACGTTGTCGTATTCTAACAACCGCTTGCGGATACCGAAGTTGTTTTCTTCCACCTTCTTCTGGGCCCGCTCGACGGATTTTGTGATGAGGGGATGGGTGATCACTTCACCTTCTTCCAATCCCATGCGCTGCATAATCCGTGCAATGCGTTCGCTGCCGAAGAGGCGCATGAGATCATCTTCAAGAGAAAGAAAGAACAACGACGAGCCGGGATCGCCCTGACGTCCCGCGCGGCCGCGCAACTGCCTGTCAATGCGGCGCGCTTCGTGCCGCTCGGTGCCGACAATGTGTAACCCGCCTGCTTCACGGACACCGGGCCCGAGTTTGATATCCGTTCCGCGGCCTGCCATGTTGGTGGCAATCGTAATCGCCCCGGGGTTTCCGGCATGCGACACAATTTCCGCTTCGCGCTGATGCTGCTTCGCGTTCAACACGTTGTGCGGCACACCTTTCCGCTTCAACATGCGGCTGATAGTTTCGGAGACTTCGACGCTTGTGGTACCCACAAGAACGGGACGCTGTTTCGAGCGCATTTCTTCGATATTTTCAAGAACGGCGTTGTATTTTTCGCGCTTCGTCTTGTAAACAAGATCGTTCATGTCCTCGCGGACCATCGGCTTGTTGGTCGGGACGACGACAACGTCGAGTTTGTAGATATCGAAAAACTCTCCTGCCTCCGTCTCGGCCGTACCCGTCATGCCCGCCAATTTCTTGTAGAGGCGGAAATAATTCTGCAGCGTGATTGTTGCCAGCGTCTGCATATCGCGCTCAACTTTCACGCCCTCTTTTGCTTCAATCGCCTGATGCAGTCCGTCCGAGTAACGCCGGCCGGGCAATAGACGGCCTGTAAACTCATCGACGATCTGTACTTTGCCGTCATCGGTTACGACATATTCATCATCTCTCGCGTACAGCGAATACGCCCGCAAGAGTTGTGTCACGGTGTGAATCCTGTCGCTGCGTTCGGCATACAAACGGTTCAACTCATCTTTCTTTTGCTGTCGCTGCTCTGGAGTTAGCGAGTCGTCGTTTTCCAGAATGCTGAACTCCGTCCCCAAGTCAGGCAGGACAAAAAAGTCCTTGTCGGTCACCATCGGGGCAAGAAGTTCACGCCCTTTGTCGGTAAGAGTGATTTGATGGTTTTTCTCGTCGATTGCATAGTATAACTCGTCGTCAATCTCGTGCATGCGTGCGGATTGATCGCGCAAGTATTCCACTTCGGTGGTTTGAACGAGCCTCTTGTGCGCAGGTTCAGTTAAGACTTTCATCAAACGCGGATGCTTCGGCAAGCCGCGGTTTGAGCGAAGGAGCAACACGCCGGCTTCATCCTCTTTTCCCGCTTCCAGCAGTTTTTCTGCTTCCCCAACGATTTTGGACACATAACTGTGTTGCGCATTCACCAGCCGCTCGACCCTCGGCTTCATTTCATCGAACTTGTGATCTTCCTGCGACGTCGGACCGCTGATGATCAGCGGCGTTCGTGCTTCGTCAATCAAAACAGAGTCAACCTCGTCAACAATAGCGTAGTAGTATTCGCGATGAACGAGATCGACTTTATCCACCACCATGTTGTCACGGAGATAGTCGAAGCCGAATTCGTTGTTCGTACCGTATGTGATGTCGCAGCCGTATTCTTTCCGTCGTTGGAAGGAATCCATCGTGTTCTGGATGCAGCCGACAGTGAGGCCGAGGAACTCGTACACTTTTCCCATCCACAGACTGTCGCGCTTGGCAAGGTAATCGTTCACCGTAACGATATGTACCCCGCGCCCCGGCAGGGCATTGAGATACACCGGCATGGTTGCAACGAGTGTCTTCCCTTCGCCAGTCGCCATTTCGGCAATCTTGCCCTGATGCAGCACAGCCCCGCCGATCAACTGTACATCAAACGGGATCATGTCCCACACAATCGTGTTGCCCATGATGTCGAACTTCTGTCCGACAAGACGCCGGCACGCATCTTTCACCGCGGCAAATGCCTCCGGCAGCATCTCATCGAGAGTGTCCCTCGTGATTTCGTCCCGTTCTTTTTCAAGTTCATCAAGCTTTGTGGCAACGGCTTCCCGCTCGGCACCTTCAAGCCCGATAAGCTGTTGCTTTGCGGCTTCGATTTCCGCTTCGACATCCTTGATGGCTTCGTGAATGCGCGCACGAAATTCCCCCGTCTTTGCCCTCAACTGATCGTCGGAGAACTGTTGATACTCTTCGTAGAAGACGTTAATCTGTCCGACAAGCGGCTCAAGCGCCTTCACATCGCGTTCGTGCTTCCCTCCAAAAAGCTTCTTCAGAACACCAAGCATCACACACCACAGTTGTTAATGTTGAAAAATTCGACTAAATATAGACAGATTTTCAATGTCAAACAAGGCGAGTACAGAACCGCCGAGACAGCAAAAACAGTCACCTGAACACACCGACACACTTCATGACTTGCTTTCGTTTGTTTGTGAGAGAATGCGGAACGCTCACAGCCGCGGCATTCTGCGCGCTTGTTATCGCAGGATGCGCCGCAAAAACACTGCAGCGCATTCCGCCGCCGCCGGCTGAAGAAACAGTGACTGCGCAACCTGAACCGGAAGTCGTCCCTGTCGAACCCGTGTTTGTCAAGCCGAGCAAGTTGACTGCTCTGAGCGGATCGGCATATCAGACGATCAAAGCACGAGTCGACTCGCTGATTCCCGATTCACTCTTTCCTCCCGCTCATATCGGGTTGAAAATTTCGTCGTTGAAAACACGCGAAACGTTGTACGAACTCAACGCCAACTCGTTGTTCAATCCCGCATCAAATCAGAAACTGTTTACTTCCGCTGCTGCTCTTGCAGTTCTCGATGACGATTTCTTGTTCTCGACTGTCGTCAGCCTCGATCCTTCCGTTAGTACGATTTTCATCAAAGGATTTGGCGATCCACTGTTTTCGATGAAGGATTTGGATTCGCTTGCACGGCTTACGGCATTCTCCCTCCCGTCAAAAAGTTCCTGGAAAGTCGTTGGCGACCGTTCGTACTTCGACACACTATATTGGGGATATGGCTGGAATTGGGATGACGAGCCTGAGCCGTACCAGCCGTTCATCAGTCCTTTGATACTCAACGGCAACAGCATCAAGCTGATAGCCTCGCCCGGCGCAGCAGCCGGCGCCCCACTTCTTGTGCGGACGGAGCCGCCAACGGATTTTGTGACGATTGAGAATAGAGGGATCACGGCCCGCGAGACTCTTTCAACGCCGCTACGGCTGACGCGAGCAATGCGGGAGCGGCGTAACGTACTTGTTGTTGAAGGCGAGATGCTGTCCGGTTCACGCGAACAAAGCACAGAGTTAAGCGTGCTTGAGCCTGAACGTTACGTTGCGCATATCTTCGCCGAACGACTGAGAAATCTCGGTACCACAATTTCCGGGGTTGTGATTGATACGGTAAGCCCGCAGGCAATCGAAATCGCCCGCATCTCCCGCCCTCTTGACACGCTTATCGCATACATCAACAAGCAAAGCGACAATCTCTCCGCCGAAGTGTTGCTGAAAATATTGGGGGCGGAAGTGAAAGGAACGCCCGGCTCCGCCGCAAATGGAGCGGCAGTTGTGAAGGAATTCCTCGACAATCTTGATATCGACACCAACTCGATCAAGATAGCGGATGGGTCGGGATTGTCGAGGATGAATCTCGCATCGCCCGCCGCTGTAGTCCGGCTGTTGGAGAGGATGTACGACTCTCCTTACTTCGAGCGCCTTGCCAACTCACTTTCGATTGCGGGAATTGACGGATCAACACGCAGTCGCATGAGGCGAACCGCCGCCGCCGGCAACATGCGCTCAAAAACCGGAACGCTCACCGCCGTTTCTGCTCTCTCCGGCTACCTCCTCACCGCCGACGGCGAGCCACTCGCTTTTTCGATGATGATGATGAACTACCCCGCCGAGTCGCGGATGTACAGACGTGTGCAGGATGAGATTGGAGTTTTTCTAAGCAGATTGAGCCGTACCGCATACTGAACAAAGTAAAGCCCGGCTCCACACAGAACCGGGCTGGCACGTCTTGGTAAAACCACCAATCTACTGCATTCCTAAGATCCGGATATCGCCGCCGGAGGTTCGGGCATGAATCGGGTTGCCGCCGCCGTTCACGGTTCCGCGAATGCGGCTGTCGGACATCTTGCCGGACATGGTGATCGGGAAGTCGCAAGTGACATCGCCGCCGCTTGTCGAGGCGTCAATTGTTGCACTGATGTTCTTGGGCATCATAATGTCGATGTTGCCGCCGGAGGTTTCGGCAAACACTCCCTGGTTCGATTCCTTCACTCTCACCGTGATATTGCCGCCGGATGTCTCCGCCCGGACTTTCCCGTCGATCGTGTTGAGTGTAACGTTGCCGCCGCTTGTATGCACATTCACATCGCCCTTCACTTCGGAGATTCTGATATCACCGCCGGATGTTTCCATGCGGAGCGTGCCGTCAACTTTCTCCGCACGGATATTCCCGCCCGACGTTTCCAGATCAATCGAGCCGGAAATATCGGCCAGCGCAATATCCCCGCCCGATGTGCCGCCGTTCAGTTTCCCCTTGACGCTGTTTACCGTGATGTTGCCGCCGGAAGTTTCCATTCTGAGATTGTATTCTCGCGGAACTTTGATCGTGTAGCGGACTTCCAAATCGTTGCTTCCCCAATTAAACCACCGGCCTGAACGGGGGCTTTTCCCCCGAACCTCAACGCCACCGGATGTTTGTGATGCTGTAATCTCAAACTCGTCAACATCACGCTGGCGACCGCGCAACGTTGCGTACACGGAAACTTCCTTCGCATCGGTTCCCGTAATCTCCACCGACCCGAAATCGGTTTTGATGAAGAATGTGCCGCCGGGCGTTGCCGTGAATTTCTTGTCGAATGTCTTCTCCGCCCCGCTGGCGTACACAAAACTGACGATGAACGTGACGACCATAGCTAAAATGATGCGGATTGTTCTGCTCATGATTCCTCCCGGAAGATCTGAATTGGTAAGACAATTTCACCTTGTTAGACGGCACTTTTTGGAAAAAGGTTGCACCGAAAACAGGATTCGACTGCAGACAAAGCGATTCTGGAGAATTGCTCTACACATCCCGGTCTTTGCTTTTCCCCTGCTATTTCGGTACTATTTGATATTATTTGACCTTTTTTCTTGAACAGCAGGGATGAACCCCTCTTTGAAACGCAGATTCCTCTTTCTCTTGTGTCTCGGTCTCATCGGTTGCGGAACGGACTCACCGAAACCCGAATCGCCACAGCCACCACCTCCCGCGGAAAAGCATATGATTTCCATCCCTGAATTCAGCGGCACTCGTGCGTTCGAGTACCTCGTGAAACAAACGCAATTCGGGCCGCGCAACCCGAACTCGCCGGGACACGCGGCGTGTCTCATCTGGCTCGAGCAAACCATGCGGCAACTCGCCGACGAAGTGGAAGTTCAGCGCTTCAAGACGCAGGGATACAACGAAGCGCTTTCGCTTGCAAACGTCATCGGGCGGTTCAATCCGCAGGCGACGAGCCGCATTCTGCTTGCGGCACATTGGGATACGCGTCCCCGAGCCGAGCATGATGAAGACAGGAGCCGAAGAAACGAGCCCATCCTCGGCGCCAACGACGGCGCAAGCGGGGTTGCAGTTCTTCTCGAAATTGCCTCGCTTCTGAAGAGCCAGCCGCCGGAAATCGGGATTGATATTGTTCTGTTTGATGGAGAAGATTACGGATACGAGGGCGATCTCTCGAAGTATTTTCTCGGCTCGCGTTATTTCGCCAACACAAAACCCGCTGACTACAATCCCCGCTTCGGAATCTTGCTTGATATGGTGGGCGACAAATACTTGGACATTCCGAAGGAGATCAATTCACTCAGATATGCTCCCGATATTCTGAGTCTCGTCTGGGCGAAAGCAAAGGAACTGGGCTACACGCAGTTTGTGGACGAGCCCGGCGATGAAGTCAACGACGACCATATCCAACTCAACATGGTCGGAATCAAAACCATCAACATCATCGACTTCAACTATCCCGATCCGTCCAACCGCTACTGGCACACACATAAAGATGTGCCGGAGAATTGCAGCCCCGAAAGTCTTGAAGTCGTCGGCACCGTTGTTACACACGTGGTGTACACTCAACTCCCCTGATTCCCCATGACCAACGTGTACACTGAACTCGAACTCGTTGCGGACGAGCAGTTCCGCGAACATCTTATCGGTATTCTCTCACAGATTGGCTTTGAAGGATTTTGGGAGGAAGGATCGATCCTCCGGTGCTACATAAGCAAGGAACGATGGAGTGATGGAATGTTGGAGGAAGTGGAACGCGTCGCCAGAACCATTCATCGCTCGGGCAATTCCGTTCTTCCGAAAATCTCGGTACGGGAAATCGAAGGAAAGAACTGGAATGAAGAATGGGAAGAAACCATTCAGCCCATTCACGTCACGGAACGAATCGTCATCACGCCATCGTGGCACGACTATGCGGCAAAGCCCGGCGAGCTTGTTCTCATCATTGATCCGAAAATGTCATTCGGCACCGGCTATCATGAAACGACCCGACTTGTTTTGAAGCTGATGGAACGATACGTAAAGCCAGGGATCAAATTGTTGGATGTCGGAACGGGAACGGGCGTTCTCGCAATTGCAGGAATTAAGCTCGGAGCATCTTCCGCTGTCGGAGTTGATAACGACGAATGGTCGTACGACAATGCAATCGAGAATCTTCAACTTAATCATGTGGAGAACACGACAGAGATAATCTTGGGTGAACTTTCAACTGTTCCAGCAGGCAGATTTGATATGATCGTTGCCAACATCCAGCGAAATGTCATCGAGCCTCTTCTGCCTGAGATGAAATTGAGACTAGCTTCGGGCGGGACGATCATCCTTTCCGGCTTGCTCAACATTGATGAGGAACCCATGCGGAAAGCGATTACAGATCACGGATTTCTGATTACAAGAATGATTTCTGAGAATGAATGGATCGCCTTGATGCTGACATCCGTAATCCCCAATCCGTAATCTCACATCATATGCGCATCGCAACGATTGACATAGGCACCAACACTGTTCTTCTTCTTGTCGCAGAGGTGGATAGTGAGGGAAGCATTCACCGGCTCGCTTACGAACAGCGCATCCCGCGCCTCGGCAAAGGAGTTGACGGCTCGAAGAATCTGCAGCCGGAATCGATGCAACGCGTAATTGGAGTCTTGCAAGAATACAAATCCATTATCTCCTCATTTGATATTGAGAAGATTGTTGCGTGCGGAACGAGTGCCGTCCGTGACGCGGCGAACAGGGAAGAATTTGCAGAACTCGTACACTCAAACACCGGATTGGACCTTGAAGTCCTGAGCGGCGATGACGAGGCGTACTGGACGTACCGCGGTGCAGTCAGCGGCATACCGGGAATTACTAAAGCAACCGTCGTCGATATCGGCGGCGGAAGCACCGAAATCACCGTCGGCAACGACAAAGACATCATCGATTCGATCAGCCTCGATGTCGGCAGTGTCCGGTTGACCGAACGCTTCTTGAAGCACGATCCGCCAACTCATCCCGAGTTGGAGGCTTCGATTACCCTTGTTGAAGACGAGATTGCTAAAGCAGGTCGGTTCGATTTCAAGGATTCGACACTGGTGGGAGTAGCGGGAACGGCTACCTCGCTCGCAATTCTTGCGCAAGGACTCAAAGAGTTCTCCATCGATGCAGTCACGAACTACAATCTCGACCTTGACACTGTGTACCTTCTCTTCAGGGCGTTACGGGCAATGCCTATGGACGAAATCCGCACGCAGTCTACGTTCCTTGAAGGCCGTCACGATGTAATTGTTGCAGGCGTTTTGATTCTTCGCGAGATTATGGCGCATTTCAAGTTCAAGGAGATGATTGTGAGTGAACGGGGCGTGAGGTACGGATTGGTGTTGAGAGAATTCGAAAGAAATTCGAAATCCTAATGTCGAAATTCTAAACACGTTCGAATGTCTGAAACACCAAATCCCAAACGATATGACCTTGAGGAACGAACGGAGACATTTGCGAAGAGAGTCAGTCGGTTCGTTGAAGGTTTGCAAAAGACAATGTCAAACCTTGAGTATGGAAAGCAACTCATCCGCTCGTCAGGTTCTGTTGGTGCCAACTACATCGAAGCAAATGAGGCGTTAGGCAAAAAGGACTTTCTGATGAGAATCAAGATTTGCCGAAAGGAAGCAAAGGAAAGCGGCTACTGGCTCCGTTTGATACAGTGCAGCGAGTCATCGGAATCAGAACGGGCCGCCTTGGTTCAGGAATCAACCGAGCTAATGAAAATCTTTGGAGGTATCCTCACAAAATCGCAGTAGCACGAATTTTGAATTTAGGAATTTGAGATTGTTTAGCATTTCGATATTCGATATTAGGGTTTAACCATGAAAACTTTCCGCGAGCGGTTGGGCAAAGAAGTCATCCTCTTCGATGGCGGTGTCGGCACATACTTGTATGAAAAGGGGATTTTCATCAATACATGCTTTGATGAGCTGAATCTCATCAATCCCGACATCGTCAGCGAAGTGCATCGTGACTATGTGAATGCAGGGGCCGATGTGATCGAGACGAACACGTACGGCGCCAACCGCTTCAAGCTTGCCGCGCACGGACTCGAAACGAAAGTCCATGAAGTGAATCTCAAAGGGGCCCAAATCGCAAAGAAGATTGCCGGTGACTCGGTTCTCGTTGCCGGTTCTGTTGGTCCCCTTGGCGTCCAAATCGAGCCATTAGGCAAACTCTCGTATGACGAAGCGAAGGATGTCTTCAAGGAACAAATCAAAGGTCTCCTCGATGGCGGCGCTGATCTGATTATTCTCGAAACATTCTCGCTCGTGTCCGAGCTTCAACAGGCAATCCGCGCCGCCAAGGAGTTGAATCCCGACATCCCCATCATCGCCCAAGTCACGATCAACGACGACGGCAACTTGCTCAGCGGCGCATCGATGCAGAGCTTTGTTGAAGGCATGGCGCAGTTCCAACTTGACGCCATCGGCTTAAACTGCTCCGTCGGCCCGAAGACGATGCTCGAAGCGCTTGAACAACTGAAGCCGCTCACCCGCTTGCCCATCTCCGTCCAGCCGAATGCCGGACTTCCGCAAAATGTCGGCGGACGAAACATCTACATGACGTCGCCGGAATACATCGCCGAATATTCAAAGAGATTCATTCAAACCGGCGCTGCAATTGTCGGGGGATGCTGCGGAACAAATCCCGAACACATCAAAGCCATTCGCCGCGCCGTCAAGGCGCTTCAGCCGATCAAGCGTGCCGAGATGCGTGTCGCCGATTTGAAAGTCACGGCGCCCGAGGCGGTGAAGGTCTATCCGATGTCCGAGAAATCCCGTCTTTCCAACAAATTACTCCGCAAGGAATTTGTCACGCTGGTCGAACTCGTTTCACCGAAAGGCGTTCTGCCGGTAAAAGAGGTCGAGAAAGCGCGCAAGCTGTTTCACTTCGGCATTGACGCAATCAACATTCCTGACGGACCTCGTGCAAGCGCCCGCATGTCGGCGCTGGCTCTTGCAGTCACGATTCTTCAGAAAGTCGGCATCGAGCCTGTGTTGCATTTTGCCTGCCGCGACAGAAATGTGATCGGCATGCAATCAGATTTGTTGGGCGCGTGGGCTCTCGGCGTTCGCAATCTCATAGCCATCACCGGCGATCCGCCGAAGTTGGGCAACTATCCCGACGCAACAGCGGTGTTCGATGTTGACGCGATTGGACTCGTCAACATCATCAATCGCCTCAATCACGGACTCGATCTCGCGGGCAACCCCATCGGCGAGCCAACAGGATTTTGCATCGGAGTCGGATTCAATCCCGGCGCCATCAATCTTGATGAAGAAATCAGACGATTGGATTGGAAGATAGAAGCCGGGGCCGAGTACATCGTCACGCAGCCGGTGTTCGACATTCGCATTCTTGAAAAAGCAATGAAGCGGATTGAGTACGTGAAGCTGCCGTTGCTCTGCGGCATCTGGCCGCTTGTTTCATACCGCAACGCCGAGTTCATGAACAACGAAGTCCCCGGCGCCAGCGTCCCGCCAGAAATTATGGAACGCATGCGCAAAACCACAACGAAGGAAGAAGGCTTCGCCGAAGGCGTGAAAATTGCTCGTGAGACATTCGAGCACGTTAGAAACGAAGTCGCCGGCGTCCAACTCTCCGCTCCGATGGGGAGGATTGAGGGGATATTCAGCATATTGGCGAAGTGACCGCCTCACAGGTCATTCTGAACGGAGTGAAGAATCCAGTGAAAGAATAAACACGAAGACGCGAAGGAGCGAAGGGTCTCCTGGGCTGTCACGCCCGCCCGCCGTGCTTCACCTTATGGCGGGGTATCCTGTGCAATACCAGCACCGTGACAGCAAACAGGCAACTTAAGCAAGGGGCGTCACCGACCATTCCGTGACGCAAGCCGGAAAACAAATAATTCATGATGAAATCCCTCCACCTACTTCTCCTTGTTGGCTTGGTTATTCTCGTTGGTTGCAAGCGTCAACCAGCAACTGAATCCAAGACTCCAGTCGATCGAGCCCAGTCTACAACCCAGAAATCGGGTAGTACTCCAAGTGAAGAGGAGCAACTGTCTGAATTGTGCTCGTTCGAGCCGAGCTTCATGAATATCCAAATGGGCTTGGATTCAGCAAGAGTCGCAGCAATCGTTGGGAAGCCTGACTCTATATCTTCCATTTCAGACTTTCGCGACGAGGACGCCGTCTTGATCACATGGCACTACTCCGGATTCGAAGTCCTACTGGGTTCATACAACTCAGTAGGTGGCGTGACGATCAGCGGTTCAGGATTGCGAACCAGCCGAGCTCTTGCAGTTGGCGATTCGATTTCGCGTGTTCGGGAACTCTATGGAACTCCCTTAAACGACTATCAAGGTAATCTTTCCTTCGGAGACTCGAGAGACGAAGAACATTCGACCGTTCTCTCAATTCTGACAAAGGACAGCATCGTCACGAGAATATACCTCGGTCACATTTACGATTAGATAACAAAGCGGCTGGCACCGTGAAAGCAAACAGCCATATCGCCACGGTACTGTGAACAAGCGCGGCAACCGTGACGACCGAGGAAAGCAACCAATAATACAATTCGCACAAGCGCCGATGCCTGTGAACACCTCCAATAGCTTCTCCCCCGACGGATCCAATGGCTACGAGGCCGTGGCAGAGGACTTCATGTCGCACCGGGCGGGCTCGACGATCGGCGTGGCAACCGTGCGGCAATGGGCAAAGTTCCTTCCGCCGGGTGGCGCTGTTCTCGATCTCGGATGCGGCCATGGGGTACCGGTTTCCCAAACGCTGGTTGACGAGGGTTTCAGGGTCTACGGCGTCGACGCGTCAGCCGCCATGATCTCGGCATTCCGTGCCCGGTTCCCGAATGCGCCGGCGGAACAGAACAAGGTTGAGGATTCCCGGTTCTTCGGCCTCCGGTTCGATGGTGTGATCGCTTGGGGCTTGATGTTCCTGCTGACGGGAGATGCCCAGGCGAATGTCATCCGGAAGGTTGCGGCAGCGCTCAAGCCCGGAGGCAAGTTTCTCTTCACCGCGCCGGGGCAGGAGTGTGAGTGGCCCGACAATCTCACCGGGCAAACGTCCCGCTCGCTCGGCTCGGACGCGTACCGCCTTCTGTTGAAATCGGCGGGTCTGGTTCTCGAAGATGAGGCTGTCGATGAGGGGCAGAACCATTATTTCTTCGTCCGCAAACCGGACAACAGTGCGGCTTAACAAGGAAACAAACCTATGCGCACCCAATACTACACCGCAACAAGTCTCGACGGCTACATCGCCACCAACGATGACTCGCTGGAGTGGCTCTTTGCGTTGGGCGATGTGAACGAAACGAGCTATCCGGAGTTCATCAAGGATGTCGGAGCGATGGCGATGGGCTCGGCGACGTACGAGTGGCTATTGAGACACCTTGTGAAGCCGGGCCCGGCATCGCCCGTCGAATGGCCACACACACAGCCAACGTGGGTTTTCACGAGTCGTCTACTTCCGGGCATTCCGGGAGCAGACATCCGGTTTGTGAAAGGCGACGTTCGCCCGGTGCACGAGCAAATGCAGGCGGCGGCACAAGGCAAGAATCTCTGGCTGACCGGCGGCGGCGACCTTGTGGGACAGTTCTACGATGCCGGCCTGCTGGATGATATCATTGTGCAGATCGCCTCGGTGACGCTCGGTTCAGGCAAGCCGCTTCTTCCCCGGCAGATCACCTCTCCCTCCCTCAAGCTCGTATCCGTCAGGCAGATGGGAGAAGGATTTGCGGAGTTGCGCTATGAAGTCCGGTACGCGCATCGGTAGCGAGCGCGGCCCTGTCACCTGTGGGTTCTGTGGACCTCGCCTATCTTTCTTACTGCAACTACTGTCTTGTCATCCGCTTCAGCACCCCGCCAAGCTTCTCGACGACGCAAGCAATATCTTCTGTCGCATTGCTTTTCCCGAACGCAAACCTGAGGGTTGCCCTCGCCGTTTTCGCATCACGCCCCATCGCAAGCAGAACGTGTGAAGGCTGCATACTCCCCGACGTGCACGCCGAGCCGCTGGTGACGGCAATTCCTTCTAAATCCATATTCATCACCAACATCTCCCCTTCAAGCTGAATCTTGCTGCTGTCGAACGAGATGTTGAGTATATGCGGAAGCCGGTTCGTCGGGTGGCCGTTGATGATGGCAGCCGGAAAGCGATTAAGGATTTGGGATTGGAGATTGTCGCAAAGAGATGCAAGTCGCTTCATTTCGTCAGGCATTTCGTAGACCGCCAACTCGACCGCCTTCGCAAAACCCGCAGCCAGCGGCACGTTCTCTGTTCCGGGACGCTTGCCTCGTTCTTGTCCGCCGCCGTGCAACATTGGCTCAAGTTCCGTTCCCTTCTTCGCGTACAACGCGCCGATGCCTTTCGGGCCATACAATTTATGGGCGGAAATCGTCATCAAATCTACTCCCAACCCTGCAACATCGAGCGGAATTTTGCCTAACGTCTGAACGGCATCGGTGTGAACAACCACTCCCCTCTCATGCGCTGCTTTCACGATCTCTTTGATTGGAGAGACTGATCCGACTTCATTGTTTGCGTGCATGATGGAGACGAGGCAGGTTCTGTCGGTGATTGCCTTCATCACCTGATCCGGAGAGACGAGGCCATTCACATCCACCGGCAATATCGTAACATCAAATCCCTCTTCCCTCAATATTTCGCATGGCTCAAGAACTGCATGATGTTCAGCAGCCGAGGTGATGATGTGATTCTTCCCCCCCTTCAAGCCCGCTCTTGCAAAACCTCGTATCGCAAAGTTATCGGATTCCGTTCCGCCACTTGTGAAGAACACTTCGCCGCTGTGCGCGCCGATTGCCTTTGCAAGAGTTTCCCGCGCCTTCTCCAACGCCGACTTTGCCTCCCGACCGAATGCGTGTACAGACGAAGCGTTCCCGAATGTTTGAGAGAAATAGGGACGCATCGCTTCAAAGACTCTGTCGTCGAGCGGTGTTGTGGCGGTATGATCGAGATAGATGCGGCGCATATTAACAGGCCTGGAGTTCTTATTGAAGTAGGATCATCTTGCGGGTTGCCGTGAACCGAGTCGTCTGCATTCTGTAGAAATAGACTCCGTTCGGAAGATCTCTTGCGGAAAATTCAGCCACGTGCCGGCCTGCAGGCTTTTGTTCTTTGAGAAGTACACGGATTTCCCTTCCGAGAATATCATGAATAGTCAGTATCACGTTCCCGGACTCAGGGAGTTCATACTCAATTCTTGTCGAGGGATTGAATGGATTCGGGTAGTTCTGATGAAGCATGAATGCATGCGGCTTCTCCCCTGCATCTCCGACCGAAAGGCTCGGCAAGGTAAACAATTCATTCGCATCGGTTGCGCCAAACCCGGCAACGACAGCCCCGCCTATCACATAAATCGAGTCGGCAACTGTCGCGGCGCCCATGCCGTGACGCGGTGTGAGCATGGAAGCAACGGCACGCCAGGAGTTCGTTGCCGGATCGTATTCTTCACTCTGATGGAAAACGCCCGGTATCTCGCCGCCGAACACATACAACCTACCGTTCATCGCCGCTGCTGCAAGTCCGCCACGGGCTGTCGGCATCGGGGCTTTGGTATACCATGTATTCGTTGCGGGAGAGTACGCTTCGAGAATGTCGTTGTTCGTCGAGCCGATTCGCCCGCCAATAACGTAGATCAACGAATCAATTCTTGCGGCCGCGGTGTGTTCGCGAGCCGAGGGCATGTCAGCGACTGTCGTCCAGGAATTCGTGGCCGGATCGTAGACATCTGTTCGAGTCGTTGTGAGTCCGCCGATGATGCCGCCGATAAGATAAATCTTTCCGTTAAACTCAACGGCCATGTGAGCTCCGCGGGCAACGGGAAGATTCGCAACCGGACGCCAGAGATTCGAATCAGGAATGAAGACATACCCGCGGTTCATCGGCGTGAACGTACTCCCCTGATAAGCGCCGAGAAGGTAGAGCCTTCCGTTCGCAGCCGCAAGTCCATAATGGTGAAGAGGTTCGGGAACCGGCGCAATAGTTGACCACGAGTTGGTGGCCGGGTCGAACACCTCAACGATGGTGCTCACCTGTCCCCCCACCGTGTATCCTGCCGGAATGTAGATTCTTCCGTTCAGTACCGCGGGAGCCGTCTCTTGACGCCCTACAGGCATCGGCGTGCGCGTGAACCATTGTCCCGGCTGGGCAAACGCAACATCAATCAACAAACACGTGAACATCAAGACGAACGGGCGCGCCATATCGATTCCTCCCTTCTTGATAGAAAATCATCCACAACAAATTACAAAGAACAGCAACAGCCTCAAGCCTGGTTCACGTGGCCAAAGGGTGAATGCAACTTCACCGGCTCCCGACTCTTCGAGCGGAGCCGGAGGTTTAGCATTTCGACGAACACAGAAAACGCCATCGCAAAGTACACGTACCCTTTTGAGATATGTTGGTCGAATCCTTCAGCAATCAGTGTCACGCCTATCAACAGCAGAAAACTCAGCGCAAGCATCTTCACCGTCGGGTGACGATCGACGAAACTGCTGATAGCACCCGCCGACAGCATCATCACAACTACTGCAATAACAACGGCAGCGATCATGATCTCGATATGGCGTGCCATGCCCACCGCCGTGATCACTGAGTCGAGCGAGAAGACGATATCGAGGAGCAGAATTTGAATGATGATGCTCGAGAATTTCGCTTTCACTTTTGCGGCAGATTTTCCTTCGGCCCCCTCCAGTTTGTCGTGAATCTCGTGCGTACTCTTGGCGATCAGGAACAAACCGCCGAGTATGAGAATCAAGTCCCTCCCTGAAATCTCGTTCCCGAAGATGGCCAACAGCGGAGCTGTCAGACTCATGACCCACGTCAGAGAAAGCAGCAGCAACACTCGAGTGATCGTCGCCAACGCCAGCCCCGTCGTGCGGGCTTTCGCCTGCTGGTCTATGGGGAGCTTACCCGAGAGAATGGAGATGAAAATGATGTTGTCAATCCCCAACACAATTTCCAGAACGGTAAGCGTCACCAACGCGACCCACGCTTCGGGACTTGCCAGTATTTCCATGCTGATGGAATATCCTCCGTGTTGTTAGTCGTTGTTGCCGGGCAGAGTCAACTGCCGGATAAAATCTGCGATGCTGCTGTAGAACTTTGCCGAATCGGCGGTATGCGCAGTGTTGTGCCCTCCCGCAGTTTCGACGAAGAACTTCGGTTCGCGAGCCGCGTCAAACAATCGCCGCCCGAACTCAAACGGAATGATCTCATCTCTGACGGCGTGAAGAAAAAGCGACGGCTCTGCCACAGCGTGCATGCGACTTTCGGAATCGAATCTGCTCTTCATCATCCAATTGATGGGAAAAAAGGGATACCGCTCACGCCCGACATCGACTGCCGACGTGAAGGCCCCTTCGACAATAAGTCCGGCAGCAGCAACTTCCGTGGCAAGATGAATGGCAACCGCGGCACCCAACGAATATCCGAAGATAATGATCCGGCGCGGAGAGATGTGCCGTTGATTGACGAGGTAATCGAAGGCTGCTCGCCCGTCAAGATACAGTCCCTGCTCGCTCGGTGAGCCTTCGCTCAATCCGTATCCGCGATAGTCGATCGCAAAGACGTTCAGTCCCAAATTGCGAAGCGCCCGATAATGTGCCACGTATCCGCGGGACGAGATGTTGCCGCCGTTTCCATGAAAATACAGAACCCAAAACTGCGAGGTATCCGGCATCAGCGACGGAACAATCCAGCCGACGAGTTGGACACCGTCGCTTGCAGGGAATTCGACCGTTTTAATGTTCATATCGAATTCTTCCGCGCTTCGCAATCCTTGCCGCGGAAAGTAGAGGAACGAATCTTCCTTGACGTAATACCATCCGACGATTCCGAAGTAGACAACGACAACAGGAACTGCGGCATAAATAAGTGTACGTTTCCAGCGCGACATTTCTGTTTCTTGGAGGATTGTACTATTGATGTGAACTCTGCAACGACACAAGCAGTTCCCCGATCTTTTGAAGGCGCGGCCTGTCTATAGCCACACGTACCGGAAGGGTTGCGGCAAATTCCAGAACTTGGCGGGCTTCATCCTTCCTCTCCCAATCGAGATACAGTACACCCAATTCGTAGTGATGCCGCATCACGTCGGGAGCAAGGGAGATGGCTTTCTTCAACGCAATTTCCCCTTCTTCAAATCCCCCTTCGGGAAGCCTGCCAAGAAAGATCGAAGCGAGCTGACGTTCAAACCAGCTTACATTGCCAAGCGCCCGGTAGAACGAGCCGCGAATGGAGTATGCGGCATCATCATTCGGATTGAGAGCAAGCGCCTTATCAATTTCGGAATGTAACTCGTTCGTAAGGCGGATTTGCTCTTTCATTCCGGCATTCAGCGCGAGGTAACCAAGCGTGGCGGCAAGCCATGTGTGTCCCTCCGGCTTATCGGGAGCGAGAGTAACGCAACGGCGCGCAAATGTTTCGGCCTCCCGAAAGTACTTCTCGTTCTCGCCGTTCTCCTTTACTTCTCCCTCACATACATAGACCCGGGCAAGTCGCCACAGAAGTTCCGAATCATCCGGATGCGATTGCAGTTCGGCTTCGTAAGCCGCAATTGCAGAGGCATAATCGATCCGCAAAAAGGCCGCATCACCGACGGAGATGTTGGCGGGAGACGTGAACAGATTTGTCAATAGAAAAATAGAAGCGACGGCTTTCATTCTCTCTCTACTTCCTGCGCTCGGTCGGTTTGCCTTCGATAACAATCACAAACTCCCCCTTCATTTCTCTTGTTGAAAATTGTTTGTGCAACTCAACGGCGTTGCCGTAGAACATCTTCTCGTCGGGCATTGTGAGATTGAACGCAATACACATGCGCCGCGTGTTGGCAAATGTGTCGGCCAGATCCCTAAGAAGAGACGCCAACCGGTACGGTGTATCCATCAACACGATTGTTCGCCGTTCCTGCATAAGCTGCTTCAGTTCAGCACGACGGCGTTCTTTTTTGGGCGACAGCCAACCGTAGAACAAAAACTGATCGATCGAAAACCCTGAGACAGTCAGCGCGGGCATGAGTGATGAAGCTCCGGGAATCGGAACGATGGTAACTTTTTGATCGATTGCCTTCCGAACGAGCAGTTGGCCGGGGTCGGAAAACACGGGCGTCCCGCAGTCGGATATGAGCGCGACGTTCTTGCCGGACGCGAGATGATGAAGAATGTTGTGCGAAGCGGCGGCTTCGTTGTGTTCGTTGAGCTGTTCAACCGGTTTCTGAATCCGGAAATGTCGAAGCAGGCGTTCCCCTTCCCGACGTTCCTCGCAGATAATTACATCCGCGGATTTCAACACGTTCAATGCACGAAACGTGATATCATCAGCGTTGCCGATCGGCGTTGCGACAAGGTACAGAATGCCGCTCATCTATGCCGCCTCGCTTGCCTTCACGGACGCCGCGGCATTCCGTGCCGTCAGCCATTCGTTCAGAGCCGCCATGATCAGCGCCGTGGCCGGCACCGCTATCAACAATCCGACAAATCCGAGAAAGTAGCCGAACACCAGCAGACACAAAATCAGCAGCACAGGGTGCAGGCCCACTTGAGTTCCTATGATTTTCGGCCCAAGGACTGTCGCTTCGAGAAGTTTTTGTGAGAGATAGAGAATGACAACGCCGAGAATCTTCGCCAGCACAGCCCCGCCGCTGAATGCTGCAACAAGAGAAGATACCACAAGGCTTGTGATAAGTCCGACGTACGGGATAAAATTCAGCAAGCCGGTCATTGTCCCCAATACCAGCGCGTACTTGACTCCCAAGAGCCACAACACAAGCCCCGAAATACTACCTTGAATGACCGCCACAATGATTGCCCCACGAAGGTATTTGCCGATAACGCGCTCGACTTTCTGCAACGTGTTGACAACCCCATCCCGTTTGCTTGCAGGAATGAGAGCCAGCGCATTCCCGGAAAGCGCAGGCAAATCCTTCAGCAAATAGAACATAATGAACGGAATGATGACCGCGTTGATGATATGAAAAACCAGCGACGAGAATCCGCTTACGAAACCGAAAATCCCCTCAAGCAACGTCCGCAACAAGTCCGAGATGCGCGGGGAAATCTCCCTGCTGATAATCTCCTGCGCATCTTCGACAGAGACACCGAACCGCGCAAACACAGAAAGGAACTCGCCCGACTTCAGCATTTCAGAGAACTCGGAGGCGATATGTGATGCAACTGCGAGGATATCCTCAAACTGGCGGACGGCAGGCGGGACAAAAAAGAGGATCGCGGCGGTCACAATAGCAAACAACATGACAACCGAAACAAGTGATGATACCCAGCGCGGAATCGACCTCCGTTGCAACTTCACCACTAACGGGTTCATCATGTACGCGCCAAGAAAGGCGACGATAAACGGGACGAGGATGCCGATGATCGAGTAGAAGAACCAGAGAAGAAACACCAGAACGGAAAGCCAGAGCAGCCTGCGGGCAAACTGTGATTCACGGATCGGATAAAGAAGGAAGACCAGCGCGCCGATGATCACGAACGGAGAGATTACCGGCGCCACGCTGTAGCCGAGCGCAAGCAGCAGAATTACCGCCAGTACGAGAGTCAGAAGTTCGGGAAGCTGTCGAGGTTGTTCGTTTTCCACTGCCACCTCATCTGCCGGTGTGTCCGAAACCGCCGGCACCGCGTTGTGTTTCTTCAAGCGATTCCCGCTCCTCCCACACGATGCGTGAATAGCGGGCGATCACCATTTGCGCAATGCGCTCGCCCCGCTTGATGACAAAATCGTGCTTGCCGAGATTTGTGAGGATGACTTTTACCTCGCCCCGGTAGTCGGCATCAATGGTGCCGGGAGAGTTGAGAACAGTGATTTGATGCTTGATTGCAATTCCGCTGCGGGGACGAATCTGGGCTTCATACCCTTCGGGGAGCGCGATGGCGAACCCGCTGGGAATCAGCGCGGTTTCTCCGGCTTTCAGTAAGAATTCGCCCTCAACCGCCGCACAGATATCCATCCCCGCCGAGTGTTCGGTGGCATAGTTCGGGAGGGGAATATCTTTTGCGTCGCCGTTGATCCTCGTGATCTGGACTTTTGAGTCAGACATCCGATTGGATTTTTGTTGATAGATGGAAATTCTGTGTCAATATATCCGATGGGTGGTTGAGATGCAATCGGTTAATATCATGGTTTGGAATACGAAAGCCCCGCTCACGCAGGGCTTTTCAACAACCAAGTCTATCCGATTTCAGGATCTACTACCGCAACGCATGGACAATATCGGGTGACTTCTTCTTGGCATTGGCAGCGCCGTTCGATTTCATGACACGTTGTTCGAACTCGTCGCGGAACCGCTTGATCATGCTCTGAACAGGCCACGCTGCCGCATCGCCGAGGGCGCAGATGGTGTTTCCTTCGATGTTGTTGGCAACATCCAACAGTAAATCGATATCCTGCATCGTCGCTTCGCTATTCTCAAATCGTTTGAGAATCTTGAACATCCATCCCGTGCCTTCGCGGCACGGAGTACACTGTCCGCACGATTCGTGATAGTAGAACTTGGTGACGCGCGTGATAACACGAATCAAATCAGTATCTTCATCCATCACAATGAGTCCGGCCGTACCGACGGACGAGCCTGCTGCCTTCAGTCCCTCGGCGTCCATCGTCACGCCTTCGATGGCATCACCGCGCATGATCATCGTCGAAGAACCGCCGGGAATAATCGCCTTGATTTTCTTGTTGCCGGGAACGCCGCGCCCGTATTTTTCGCCGATCGACGGGTTTCCATAAATCAAGTCCGTGATCAACACGCCGGTCGGCACTTCATACACGCCGGGAGCGTTCACGTGACCGCTGATACCGACGAGAATCGGGCCGGGATGTTTCGGATGTCCGATCTTTGAGTATGCCTCCCAACCCATC
Organism: Bacteroidota bacterium; assembly: GCA_019637975.1. Lineage (NCBI taxonomy): Bacteria > Pseudomonadati > Bacteroidota > Bacteroidota bacterium. The sequence continues at coordinate 28,770 of JAHBUR010000030.1, forward strand.
CGGAGAATCAGCGGCACGTTGGCGATTGTTTCAACATTGTTGATAGTTGTCGGGCAGCCCCACAAACCGAACTGTGCCGGGAACGGCGGCTTCACTCGCGGATAACCCCGTTCGCCTTCCAACGAATTCATGAGGGCTGATTCCTCACCACAAATATACGCTCCCGCCCCGCGATGCAGATAAAAACTTGTGCTGAATCCCGAACCAAGAATGTTTTGCCCTATGTACCCTTTTGCGTACGCATCGTCCAACGCCTTCTGCACCATCTTGATCCACTTGTTGTACTCACCGCGAATGTACAAGTAGATCGTTTGTATGCCCATTGCGTACGCGGCGATCAATCCTCCCTCAATCATCAAATGCGGATTGTCTTCGAAGATTTGCCGGTCTTTGAACGTACCCGGTTCACTCTCGTCGCCGTTGATGCAGAGATACTTCGGCTTGTCGGAGTTTTTCGGCATAAAGGTCCACTTCAGCCCCGTGGGGAAACAAGCACCGCCGCGACCGCGAAGATTGCTTTTCTTCACTTCGTCCGTCACCTCTTCGGGCTTCATAGCCAGCGCTTTGCGCAGCATCTGGTAGCCGCCGTTGGCTTCGTAGACGTCGATTTTATGAAGATCAGGTATGTTGGGAAGAATCAGCTTTTCCATTGTTACTTTCAGTTGTCACGTCGTCAATCTATTTCAACTCCGCCAGAATCCGGTCCACCTTTGCTTCATCCAGATTTTCATAATACTCATCGCCGCATTGAAGCATCGGTGCGTAGCCGCAAGCGCCGAGGCATTCCGCCTCTACAAGTGTAAACCGCTTGTCGGGCGTTGTCTCGCCCATCTTGATATTCAACCTGTTCTCGATGTGCCTGACGATCTTGTCGCTGTTCCGCAACATGCAGGAGACATTTGTGCAGACTTCCAACTTGTGCCTGCCGACAGGTTTCGAATTGTACATCGTATAGAAGGTGACGATGCCATACACTTCGTGCGGAGGCATGCCAACCAACCCGGCAACGTACTTCATCCCTTCCTGCGAGATCCAGCCGTGTTCATCCTGCCACATCCACAATGCGGCAAGGACAACCGGACGCGGGTTGGGATAATGCGTTTTGAGTTCTTCGATCTTCTTGAGACTTTGTTCGGATAGCATGGTTCTTTGAATGTCAGATGAAAACACTGATTACGGATTGCAGATTACGCAGCGCGGACTCTAATCCGTAATCTCATTTGTCCGCTTCCCCCATCACGGGATCGATACTGCCAATAATGGCGACAATATCGGAAATCATCGCGCCTTTAATCATCACCGGCAACGCAGAAAGGTTGACCATTGACGGGCTGCGAATTTTGAGCCGCCACGGATGCCCTGTTCCGTCACTGACGAGATAGAACCCCAGTTCGCCTTTCGACGATTCGATACCCTGATACACTTCGCCAACGGGCGGATCAATGCCGAGATTGATGAGCATGAAGTCATGAATCAGTTCTTCCATTTTTGTGTAGATGCGATCCTTGCGGGGCAGGACTTTCTTCGTTTCGTCTGCGTGAATCGGGCCTTGCGGCATGTTCTGCAACGCCTGCCGGAGAATCTTTGCGCTTTCACGCGCTTCCGAAAATCTCACATAGAATCGTGCGAGCGAATCGCTTTCCTGTGCCGTGATAACATCAAAATCAAGATCGTTATAGACGAGATAGGGGTTGTCACGGCGCAAATCACGAGGCACGCCGGATGCACGGAGAATCGGGCCCGACATTCCGAGGGCAATGCATTGTTCCCGCGAGATGTACCCGACGTCCTCACATCTATCAATGAAGATCTTGTTCGTAAACAAGAGGCCTCCCACTTCCTTCAACGACTCATCGAACTCATCAAGGAACTTGGTGAGCATAGCAGTACAAGTGTCCGTCCAATCCTGTTGCAGGCCGCCGATGCGGGTATAACTTGTCGTGAACCGGGCACCGCACAGCACGTCGTAAATATCCATCAACTTCTCGCGCTCACGAAACGTCCACAACAACACTGTCAGCGCGCCGACATCCATCGCCATACTGCCGACGGCAACGAGATGCGATGCAACACGGGCCATTTCACAAATCAAGACACGAATATACTGCGCCCGCACCGGGACGTCAACGCCGATCAACTTCTCCACCGCAAGCACATACCCGACGTTGTTTGATAGAGGCGAGAGATAATCGAGCCGATCGGTGTGCGGAATGAATTCGTGATACGTCGAGTTCTCGCCAATCTTCTCATACCCGCGGTGAAGATAGCCGAGCTCGGGAACGGAATTGACAACGGTTTCGCCGTCGAGTTTCACCAACACACGCAGCACGCCGTGCGTTGCCGGATGCTGCGGTCCCATATTGAGAACCATCGTGTTCTCAAGCGGATCTTCGATGGTTACCGTCGTGTCGGCATCTTCAAGGGCTTGGAGGATTTGACTTTTCTTCGGGTGGTCGGCAACTAACATAATCGTAAGTTCGGATTACTTTCGTGGAAGCGGGATAGAGTCGGGAATTCCCATCAACGGGAAATCCTTGCGCAACGGATGATATTCGTATTCTTCCGGCATATACATCCGGCGCAAGTCGGGATGGCCGGTAAACTTCACGCCAATCATATCAAAGGTCTCGCGCTCGTGCCAATTTGCTCCGGGCCAAATGTCCGTCACGGTCGGGACTTCGCAATCATCCTCATCAACCAGGACTTTGAGTCTGACGTACTTGCTGTTCTTGATGGAGTAGATGTTATAGACAACCTCGAAGCGCCCCTCCGGTCTGTACATATCCACGCCGAGGAGATCGACAATCAAATCAAATGAGAGTTCGGGATCATTCTTGAGGAACTCCCCCACCTTCACGATGTCGTTCTTCTTGACTTGAACCGTGAGATCGCCGCGGAAGTTGTTCGTGGCGTCGATGCTTTCCGGGAATTTTTCTTTTAGTTTCTGGACTATGACGTCGTTCATGGTATACGAGTGTGCTTGACTATGTACACATAGCTTGCGACTTACGCGGCAACTGTGGCCTTCTCGATCTCTCCTGCTTCATTGATATTAATCGGCCCGCCGCTGATGAGATTTCCGAGTGTCCGGTCGCCTTCCACTTTTCGCTGCAAAGCGATGAGCGCATTCAGCAAGTTCTCCGGCCGGGGCGGACAACCTGCAACAAATACATCAACCGGCATAAACTGATCGATACCCTGGACTACAGAGTACGAACGGAACATCCCGCCGCTTGATGCGCAAGCGCCCATCGAGATTACCCATTTCGGGTCAGGCATTTGATCGTAGATCTTGCGCACCACCTTCGCCATTTTGTATGTTACTGTTCCCGCCACAATCATCACGTCGCATTGACGAGGTGTGAAGCGCATAACTTCCGAACCGAAGCGGGAGATATCAAACCGCGGCGATGCGGTTGCCATCATCTCAATGGCGCAACAGGAAATGCCCATCGGCATCGGCCAGAGGGAGTTCTTTCGCGCCCAGTTAATGGCCGCATCAAGCTTCGTGACCATGAAGCCGTCTTGTTCTAATTTCTCTAATCCCATTTCAGCGCTCCTTTCCTCCATACATAAACAAATCCGACCAACAGAATCAGAATGAACACCGTCATCTCCACAAACCCGAACAACCCGAGTTCCTTGAATTTCACCGCCCAGGGATACATGAAAACGATTTCGATATCGAACACAATGAACAGCATTGCCACCATATAGAACTTGATCGAGAACCGTTCCCGCGCTGTCTTCACCGGCTCCATGCCGCTTTCGTACGTCGAAAGCTTTTCGTCACTCGGGCGCTTGGGCCCGATCCATTTGTTGATGTTGGCAAGCACAATGCCGAAGACAATGGCAACCACCATCATGATTCCGATAGGAACGTACTGTTCTATCATCTACAATACCTTAACAAGGTTCTATTAAGAAGTATTCCGCGGAAAAAACCATAGAAAAAGGTAGGCAAAACCGAACGGAAAGGCAAGTTTTGGGCGAAATGGCCCTGTTTCAACAGTGAAGGTCACTCATTCGAAGGACGAACAACCGCACCGTGTCTATATGTTAAACAATCTAATGCAAGCCTTGGTACATCCCGTCAATGATCTCGGCGAATTTCTCCTCCACGACTTTTCGCTTCACTTTTTGCGTTGGCGTCAGTTCGCCATCTTCGACGGTGAAGGGCTTTGCGAGAAGGATGAACTTTCGGACGCGTTCGAAGTTCGCGAGATCCCGTTGTATGCCCTCGATATCCTTTTCGATAAGTTGATTGATTTCAGGATGACGGACGAGTTCGTGATTGTGAACCAATGCAATTCCATGATCCTGAGCATACGTTTTCAGCGCATCGAAATCGGGAACAACCAACGCTGTGCAGAACATCCTCCGGTCGCCAATCAGAACAAATTGTTCGATATACTTGCTTGCCAAAAAGAGATTCTCAATCGGCTGAGGGGCTATATTCTTTCCGCCCGAACTGACGAACAAATGCTTTTTCCTGTCGGTAATTTTCAAGAACCCGTCACTATCAAATTCACCGATGTCGCCCGTATGGAACCATCCTTCGTTATCAATAACTTGGGCGGTTTCTTGGGGCAGGTTCCAATACCCTTGCATGATGTTCGGCCCGCGGGAGAGAATCTCGCCATCGGGCGCAATCTTCACCTCGACATTTGGAATAGCCCTGCCGACTGTACCAAACCGATACTCGTCGAGTCTGTTTGCCGAAATAACGGGGGATGTTTCGGTAAGCCCGTAGCCCTCCAGAATCGTGATGCCAACGGCTTCAAAAAATTCGCCGAACTCCTTCGGGAGCGCTGCTCCTCCCGATACCATGAATTTCATTCTCCCGCCGAGCTTCGCCCGGATTTTGCTCAGAACGAGCTTGTCGGCGAGAGCATGTTTCGCCTTCAGAATCGGGGAGAATTTCCCGGCTTTGCGTGACGCTGCAAACTGTCTGCCCGTTTCGATAGCCCAGAAAAATAACTTCTGCCGCTTCGGCGGTGCCGCATCAACCGCTTTCATAATGCGGCTGTGCATGCGCTCGAACAGCCGCGGCACGGTGGTGATGATGTGCGGACGGACTTCAACAAGATTGTTCTGAACCGTTTCGATACTTTCGGCGTAGGCTATTGTTGCCCCGCACGCCATTGCCGTATAGTTTCCGGCCATGCGTTCGAATGAGTGACTCAACGGAAGGAATGACAGGAGAATATCATTCTCTTCTATTTTGATGCAGATTGCCGCGTCGCGGATGTTGCTGCACAGATTCCAATGCGTCAGCATCACGCCTTTCGGATTGCCTGTGGTTCCGGATGTATAAATAAGCGTCAGCAGATCGTCCTGCTTTACCAACTTGCGCGATTTTTCGAGAAGGTCGGGCTGAGTGTTCTTCAGTTCTTCTCCGAGACCGAGCAGATAACTGAACGAGAGAACATTTGCGGCCCCGGCATCTACCCCCTCATTCATGACAATGACGTGTTTCAGCGTCGGAACGGATTCGAGTGATTTCAGTACCTTGTTGAGTTGAAATTGGTTTGAGACGATAACCGCTTTGACGCCGGCATCGTTGAAAATGTACTCGTTCTGTTTGGCAGTCATCGTCGGATATACCGGCACACTGACGGCGCCAAGAACTGCAATCGCCTGATCTGTGTAAACCCACTCCGGGCGGTTCTCGGCAATAATGCTGATCATATCCCCACGTTGAAGCCCGAGCGCAGCAAGCCCAAAGGCAGTTAACTCGACTTTTCTGCGCACTTCTGCATAGCTGATTGGCTGATACGTTCCTTCCTTTTTAGCCATCAGCATCGGGCGGGCGGAGTTGGCGAATTTCGACGTTATCCTGTCGAACATTTCAGGAATAGTTGTAAACTGTACGACAACTGACATAGATGACCCTTTGTGGTTGATTGAACTATCGGGTGGAACGTTACAGCCGGGATGGTATCGGGAGATGATAATTTCTGCATCCAATATATTCTCTCCCACATCAAAAAACAAGATATGACAGCTAAAGTTCGTTTTGAGGTGATTTCTTGCCGTGCCGAAATCAGGTTGCCGGCCTGTTGCCGTGAGATGAACCAATCTCGTGCGATGTTGCACACTATTGCTCACTCATGTTCCTATCGCAGTATTTTTCAGTTAGGCTAAGTCATTGATTTCATTGACGGAAAAATTTTGTTTGAAATTTTAACTTGACTTCGGCGTGTGGCGGTGTTATATTTTGACCCACCAAAAAGAAAACAACTCCTTCTACAACACAGGTTCTTTCTGCAACTTCTTTACTGACAGCAAGTTGCGAGATCGAACTTCGAAGGTAGAACGAAAATGAGAATCCCCGAAAAAGCCCGAAAATGAGCAGTAAAGACGGGCTTTCGCTTTTGCAAAATAACAGAAGTCAGCAACACTATATTGAAGGGTCAGCCCATGGCGAACAAGGAGATATCCCCCGCTCCAACAGTCTCAACCAAACCCACCCCCACTCACGCAACGAAAACATCACTCGATCCGAACATCACCGACCTTGCCTTGGATGCAAAGGACTACTACGGGGATAACGACCTCGCTGCCGATGTTTTGCGTTCGAAATACCTTGCCCCAAACGAGCAGGGCCCCATGCATATGTGGAGCCGCATAGCCCGCGCACTTGCGTCCGTTGAGACAAGCGAAGCGAGCAAGGAGTATTGGTACAATCAGTTTCTGAATTTGTTGTTCGATTTCAAATTCGTTCCGGGGGGACGTGTGATGCACGGCGCGGGACGCGACGAGGCAAAACGCCGACCGACACTTTCCAACTGCTACGTTATTCCGATCGAAGAGGATAGTCTGGAAGGAATTTATCGCTGCATCACCGAATCGGCGATGGTGTACCGGACGGGCGGCGGCGTCGGAACGGATCTGTCGATTCTTCGTCCCGAAGGGGCTTCCGTCAACGCAACAATTGATCACTCGCCCGGCGCTACGGCATTCATGAACCTGTTCAGCGAAAGCACAAATACCGTTTCGCAAGCCGGACGCCGCGGCGCGTTGATGCTGACGATACGTGTTGACCACCCTGATGTCGAGAAGTTCATCACCATTAAGAACGATCCGCGTCGTATCAAAGTCCAGCATGCCAACATCAGCGTGCTGTTGACGCATGAGTTCATGAACGCGGTAATGAACGACGCCGATTTCGACCTCCGTTGGGGGGGCAAAGTCTATCGGACCGTGAAGGCAAAGGAGTTGTGGTTCAAGATTATCAAGAATGCCCACGCCTCCGCCGAACCCGGAATCATCTTCTGGGATACGATGAAGGATTATCACAACGTCGAGTATGCGAACCCGCTTACCAGTACCAATCCCTGCGGTGAGCAGCCGTTGGCCTCATATACAGCCTGCAATCTCGGCAATATCAATCTGGCGAAGTTCGTGGATGAGAAGGGCAACTTCATGTACGACGAGCTTGCCGAGGTAACGCGCATTTCGACCCGCTTCATGGATAATGTTGTCGAGTACAATATGCAGAACCATGCCCTCGACAAAATCAAGAAGGCCGTCGGCTCCGACCGGCGTATCGGGCTGGGCATTACCGGACTTGCCGACGCGTTGGTGATGATGAAGATCAGATACGACTCGCAGGAAGCCCTCGACGCAACCGAGAAGATGATGCGGGTGATTCGTGACGAATCGTACAAAACTTCTGTCGAATTGGCGAAGGAGAAAGGCTCTTTCCCCCTCTACAAATGGGATGGATATTCAAAGAGCAAGTTCATCCAGGCTCTTCCGAAGGAAATCAAAGACGCCATCAAGAAGAACGGCATTCGCAACAGCACAGTTATTACCGTACCGCCGGTTGGCACGGGATCCATTGTGGCGCAGACAAGCTCGGGCATTGAGCCGATCTTCTGCACAAGCTATCGCCGCAAAGTCAAAAACCACGACGGCGACACCTACACGGAATACAAGGTCTATCATCCCCTCATCAAACAGATGTTCGGCGATGATGAGAATCTGCCGGATTACGTGGTAACGGCACACGACATCGACCCCTACTTCCGGGTGAAGATGCAGGGAGTGATTCAGAAGTACGTTGATAGCTCGATCTCCTCTACCGTGAATCTTGCCGAGGATGTCAGCGTTGAGACGGTTGCCGACATTTACATGACGGCATACAAGGCCGGACTCAAAGGCATCACTGTTTACCGGGAAGGCAGCCGTGACGGAATCTTGCAGACTGAAGAGTTTGCCAGGAAGAAGGAAAAAGGCTCGGCTCCGGCAGCTTCTTCACAACGCGTCCCTCGCAACCGCCCGACGCGAACCTACGGCGTTACCGAGCGTGTAAAGACGGGTGAAGGCACACTGTACGTTACCATCAACGAGGACGAAAACGGCATTTGCGAGGTATTTTCGGCAATTGGCAAGGCGGGCGGCAACGCCGCGGCACAAAGCGAAGCAATCAGCAGGCTGATTTCGCTGGCGCTGCGTTCGGGCATTGAGCCGCGTGAGGTGGTAAAGCACCTGAAAGGCATCTCCGGCCCGATGCCAGTGTGGGGCGGCAACGGCGAGCAGATTCTCTCCACTCCCGATGCCATCGGCAAAGTGTTAGAGCGCTACATCGAAGAGCGGGAGCAGGAAGGAACAAGCCTCTACCGTGAAGAAGGTGCCCCGGCGGTGAAGATTATGAAAGGCGTGCAGAAGAAGTCAACAGCCTCCGATGCAACACCCAAGAGCAGCATGGCCTGCCCCGAATGCGGAACCAACGTTGAACACGTCGGCGGCTGTGTACTGTGCCAGAATTGCGGGTGGAGTAAGTGTTGAACACCGTAGAGACGTTCCGCCGGAACGTCTCTACCGGCAAGAAATTACCCCGCTTGGCGCAAGCTGGGCGGACCAGCAACAAAAAAGTTCTGAAAACTCGCTGGGTTGAATAAGTGCTGATTGATATGTGAAACCAACTTAGTTTTCGAATGTTGTAGTTTCGAGTAAGTAGATTTCAAGTCAGTTAGAATCAGGAAGCCCATTCACCTGCGGAGAGGTGGATGGGCTTTTGCAGTTCTGAGATTCGGAGTAGTATTCACAATCAACGTGGAAGGGATGGCTATGAAACTCATGTTCATTGACGAAACTTCAGATTCCTCAAACCCAAATTATCTGGGAGTCTGTGGTGCATTAGTCGACGCCACGCGTTATGGCGACATGAAACGTCAGTTCATGTCAACAGTCGGACTGTACAATTGGGATCCAAGCATTGAATTCAAAGGGAGCTACATCTTTTCTTCGTCCACTGGATGTAAGGACGTTAGTGTTGATGCAAGGATCAGAATAGTCGACAGAGTCATAGAATACACTTCGTCTCCAAGCACGGCTAGGGTGAAATTCTGCTACGCGTTTTCAACATCTGGAACAGGCGCCGAACAATATCTAGAACTTGTCTTCAACGTTGCGTCCTCTTTGGCCCCGAGAAAAACGAATCAAAAACTCGGGAAAGATGTGATAGCGATCTTCGTGGATCAACGAACAGATGTAACACAACAAGCGATTCGAGCGAATCTGGAACCTGTGCTCATTAGAAAGGGACTTACACTTTTCGAGGATATTACCTTTGTTAAGTCTAGCCCTGAGACGGTTGGAATCGCATATGCGGACATAGTCGGATACATGATGTCAAGAAAGGATAACATTAAGTTTGATGCATCGCTTTTTGACCAAATGGATCCGGCAATACTCGAAAGAAACGGCCAATATCGAAAACTGAAAGCGTCTACGGAGATTCTGGAGAGTATCAGATCAATTCAGCGAATCCCAGTTATTGGAACTATAGATTCGGCAAACGGAAGAATTGCGCGTACAGATTCTCCATTGATACTGGCAACTCGAATTCAAAAGGAAGGGAGGTGAAAAGATGTCACGGTACACACGAAACACGGGAAAAACTTGGACAGCAAGTGCAGAACGGCAACTGGGTATCCTAGCTGACCAAAATACTCCTACACGGGTGATTGGTTTGAAGCTCGGCCGGACTGAGAACGCTGTTCGCACAACTCCGTATTTCGCTTAAACCAACAAATCAGTCACCGTACAACCGCAATAAGTGAACGACCGGTGCGGCATTGGACCCCGCTCAGCGCAAGTTGGGCGGGGTTTTATGTTCATATCGGCGGTTTCTTGCGCCCCTCTGGGGCTTGCCTCACTGTATGGTTGTGTCTATCCCACATCTTCGCAGTGGGTTCAAGTCTCACGTCCCTACGGGACTCCCTTGTCTCGGGGCACCCTGCCCGCTCAAGCCACGGAGTGCCAAATAGACTCTAACCCGCGATGTAGTCGTGGGCACCGCACAAATGCCTCGAACTCGTGCCTCTGCAGCGCGGAGAGGTCAAAGAAAACTCCTGACATCTCATGCCATCCAGCCACGAAGTGGCGAGCAGATTGCAACCCACGACGTAGTCGTGGGACCTGCATCACCATGACACAGATGAGCCTCGGAGAGACGATCGAGCCAACCGCAACTTCTACCTCTCATAGCCACCCAGCCACGAAGTAGCGAGCAGACTACAACCCACGACGTAGTCGTGGGAACTGCATCACCATGACGCGGATGAGCCTCGGAGAGGCGATCGAGCCAACCGCAACTTCTACCTCTCATAGCCATCCAGCCACGGAGTGGCGAGCAGACTACAACCCACGACGTAGTCGTGGGAACTGCATCACCATGACACAGATGAGCCTCGGAGAGGCGAAAGAACCAATCGCAAACCCCTGATCTCGCATAGCCATCCAGCCACGGAGTGGTGAGCAGATTCCAACCCACGACACAAGTCGTGGGGAACTGCGTAACCACCACACGCATGAGCCTCGGAGAGGCGAAAGAAGCGAGGCTAATCCCAAATGTATCTTTCATCGTACTCGATCCCGTGCTTCTTCAGCAGGCCTACGTACTCCTCCTGAAACGTTTTCCTGCGATGATGTTCTTCCTGGTTGGCGATGTAGTTCTTCACGACTTCAAGATTCGACTTGCTGACACTGAACGCCCCATACCCTGTCTGCCATGCAAAGTTCTTTTGTTGAGGGAACTGCTTGTGTACCCATCCCGATGAGTTCGCTTTCACATCCCGCATGATATCGGACAATGCCCGCTTCGCAGGAAGGAAAGCAAGGACATGCACATGGTCCGCCACGCCGTTGATAAGCAGAGCACTCCCCTCAAGCTCCCGAAAGATACCGCCTATGTACGGGAAGAGGCGCTCCCGCAGATCGGATGTCATAACCGGTTGGCGATGCTTTGTGCTGAACACGATGTGGGTGAGAAGTTGGACGTACGTGTGGGCCATGATGTCCTCCGTAGCTCTGGTTCTTGCGCCCCTCTCGGGGCTGTGATAGGTTTTCGCTTTGGTCTTCCCACAGCTTTTCGCTGTGGGTTATGATCTTTCGGCCCTCCGGGCCTTGTGTTACCCTTGGATCCGGCTCTTTGATCAATCCAGCCACGAAGTGGCGAGCAGACTGCAACCCACGACGCAAGTCGCGGGACCCCCCCATCTTCAGCGTATGAGCCTCGGAGAGGCGACAGAACCGATCGCCAACTACCAAACCTCTTATGGCCAACCAGCCACGGAGTGGCGGACAGATTCCAACCCACGACACAAGTCGTGGGGAACGCATCACCACCACATGCGTGAGCCTCGGAGAGGCGACAGAACCGATCGCCAACTACCGACCACTTATGGCCAACCAGCCACGGAGTGGCGAGCAGACTGCAACCCACGACGTAAGTCGTGGGGAACGCATCACCACCACATGCGTGAGCCTCGGAGAGGCGAAAGAAGTTGAGACATCACGTTCGCTTCCAAGCTCACAACTCCGCAATCCTCTTCAAAAACTCATCCTTCCTCCTCGTTGAAACCTCCACTTCGGAGTTGTCCGTCATCGTTATGTAGCCGCCGGAGCCTTTGTTGTACTTCTTGATGTGGGAGAGGTTGATGAGGTGGGAGTTGTGTACGCGGAAAAAGTTGTAGTCGGTGAGAAGCTCCTCGAACTCCTTCAGTGTCTTTGCCACTGTGAGTTTCTGCCTTCCCTTCACGTAGATGTTCGTGTAGTTCACGTCCGACTCGCAGCGGATGATGTCGCTGACCTGAAGGAATTCCAGTCCGCTGATCGTCGGCACGCTGATCTTCTTCGATGCGCCTTCGAGCGTCCTCAAATTGTGAAACAAAACGTCTAACTTCTGCGCCGTCTCCTCCTTCGACATTCTTGCTTTGAGTTTCTCCACCGCATGCACAAGGTCGTCGGGGTCTACCGGTTTCAGCAGGTAGTCTGCCGCGCTGAACTTGATTGCCTGCATGGCATATTTTTCATACGCCGTCGTAAAGACGACTTCGAATGTCACATCCTTCAGCCGGCGAAGCAGATCGAAGCCCGTTTCTTCACCAATCTGAACATCAAGAAACACGAGTCCGGGTTGCGCATCCTGTATCAGCCGGATGCCCCTCTCGACCGAGTCGGCGGAGCCTGTAAGCCGGATCGTGTCAGCGCAATGCGATTCCAGCAGTCCGCTTAAGCGGCTGATGCAGGATTGTTCGTCGTCGATTATGATTGCGGGTATCATGAGAGCCTTCCGGAAAACGATTTAGCCACAGAGGCACGGAGGCACTGGGATTTCAAGAACATGCTAACTTCTCCTCCGCCGATTTCAATCAGCCACGGCAAGCGGCAGCTTCACCTCAACCCTCGTCCCTTCTGCCAAATCGGATAGTTCCACGGTTGCATCCGCTTGCTTGATCTGATTCAGAATATCAATGCGTGCCTTCGTGATTTTGATGCCGTACGACTGCTTTTTGTCCCCTTCAGGAACGAGAGACTGTCCCTTTCTACCTACCCCGTTATCCTCAACGATGCAGTTGATTGATCCGTTCTGCCGTTCGATTCTCACCTTGATTCTTCCGCTGCCATCCTTGTGCGCGATACCGTGCCAGATGCTGTTCTCCACAAAGGGCTGAAGCAGCAGCGGCGGAACCAGCGTTGCCTCCTTGTCAATCGAGCCGTCAACGTGTACTTCATAGACGAACTTATTGTTCAGCCGCATCGCCTCCAATTGCATGTAAAGCTCGAGAGCTTTCAAGTCGTCGGCGAGGGGCACTTCCTTCTTCTCCGAATGCTCAAGAATCAATCTCATGAGTTTGGCAAATTTCGTCAGATAGTAATCCGCCGATTTGATGTCGTGCTTTGAGATGAAATCACTGATTGAGTTGAGGGAATTGAAGATGAAATGCGGGTTCATCTGCGAGCGGAGGGCTTTCATTTCGGTTTCCGTTACCTGCATTCTGAATTCCGCCTCTTTTCTCCGTTGGTCGGCTTCGGTTCTTTTCTTGTAGAAAAGGAAGCTCGATACGCCGGCAATCAGTAGAATCGCTACTCCCCCCATAATCGAGTTGTTCTGAATGCGTTGCTGCTTGAGTTTCTCGAATGCCAGTTCTTCTCTCTTGTTGTGTTCGGCTTTGAGCAAGGCTTCCCGTTTCTCGAACTCGTATTGGGCAGCCTTGACTTCTATCTGGGATCGGCTCCTTTCGCTTGCAACGCTGTCCCGCAACTCGACTGCCTTCTTGAATGCGGTCAGCGCTTTGGAGAATTCACCCTGAGCTTCGTACGCAATGCTCAGTTCCTCCCACGCAAAAGACTCCCTGTGCACAGATCCAATCTCAGCCGAGAGTTGAGCGGAACGCTGTTGAAATGCAATCGCTTTTGTGTATCGCATAGATGCCGGTATCCCGCGTTCTACCAAAAAACCTTCCGGCGCCATCCGGTAGGTTTTACCGATCTCATACAACGTTACAGCCTGCGCACTCCTGTCGCCCAGTTCCTCGTACAATTTTAGTGATTTCTCGAGATATTCGAGAGCCTTCGTGTAGTTCCCTATCCCGTTGTAGATAACACCGATACTGTTGAGGTTGTTCGCTACTCCCTTTTTGCTGTTCAGGGACCGGTTCAACAGCAGAGCCCGATGGTGGTATTCAAGGGCTTGCGTTGTGCTATCAAGGTCGTCGTACACGTTGCCGATGTTGCCGAGGGCATTCACAATACCGCGGGAGTTGCCGGTTCCTTCATATAGCGGCAGCGCCTTCAGCAGAAACTCCAGCGCTTTGCGCGAGTCTCCCATGTTCTTGTACACCAGGCCGATGTTCGAGAGAACATTTGCAAGTCGATTGCTTCCTGTTCTTTCGTAAATGTGCATTGCTTTGAGATAATATTCCAAGGCGTTTGCATAATCGGACAAGCCGAGGTACACCACTCCGATGTTATTGAAAGTATCACCGGTTCCGTCTTCATCACCTGCGGTTTCATACTCGTGAAGCGCCATCGAATACATATCAAGCGCTTTGGTGTACTCAGCAACCGACCAGTAGTTTATTCCTTTACAGCGATAGGCGTAGCCGAGTTTAGCCGGAGATGAGAGTTGCTGGGCGAGAGAAATTGCAGCGTCGGCCAGAATCAATCCCGAATCGGGATTTGAATAGGGATAGTGCATGTAAGCAAGCTCGGAAAGAAGATTGAGCTTGATCGTGTCTTCGTGGGGATGGTTGCGGAGCGAGGTCAACAATGAATCCAGCCGGGTTTGCTGTGCAAAGCCCAGTTGCGTACAGATGCAGGCGAGGACGAATATTCTTCTCACAGAACCCTCCTTGGAAGAACAGTGACAAATCCCCCAAAAGACACACGTCAAAGCACGAACACCGCACCGCGAATATCAGCCGGTTGCGGACGAATAATCAGTCAAACCCATCATCCAATGGACGGTGGTAGTAATCCCCTTCAGATCAATATATATTAGCCTCCGACAAAACGCCACCCACAACCCCAATAGGAGGCAGTATGAACAACAAATTCCTCGATTTCTATAAGCCCTTCCTCGAATACATTGATTCGGGAAAACTCTTCCGGACGCCGTTCGGCTGGCTGTACGCAGTAATGGCCGGGTTTAACTTGCTGGTGCCGCTGGTGATTCTCTACATTGCCATCGACAACCGCCTGTTCAGCATGGGTGGGGCGTTCTTCTTTGCATTTCTGATTCTGTGGGTCGTGATTGCCGCAGCGAGTTGGCTGGGCAGCCAAATTTGGTGGAATCGGCGGCAGGCATTAGCCTCGCAAACCAGCCCGGATCCTGATTTTGTTGCCACTCCCGTGTATGCCCACTTTGTGCAGACCGCCGGCGAATGGTGCGGCAGTTGGATCGCCATTGTCGGCGCCGGAGCAGGACTTGTTAGTGGTATTTTCCTGCGTGACGGCGGATTGGGCTACATGTTGCCGATTCCCTTCCTCTCGACCGGCGGATTCATGTCCGTTGCGCTCATGCCTATTGTCGGATTCCTCATTATCGTCGTCACGCGTGTTGTTGCCGAGCAGATTAGAGCCTTGGTGGCAATCGCAATCAATACAAAACAGATGAAATCCGCAACTTAATTCTCATTTGGACTTTGCATATGACTAGAAATCACCCTTCGCATCATCTTCTTGTTGTGTTCACGCTTGCCTTCATGACCTTTGCAGTCTGCGGATGCGACCCGGACCTGACGGGGACGTACACTTCACAGGGAGGGCTGGTCCACCAAACACTCACGTTCAAGCCGGGAGGAAAACTGGAAGTGCGTGCATTGGACTTGACACAAGAAGGTGAATACGAGAGAGAAGGAAAGAAGGTCAGAATACGAGTCGGGGGCAGCACGACAATTCTGACCATTGGCGAGAACGGATGTCTCGATGCCGGAACAATGATTGGCAAGTTCTGCAAAGACTGAGTTGCACGTTTCAACAAATCCCCAACAATCAAAGGATAAGTAGATGAAGAAGGTATACGGAGAATGTGCGGTTCTGCTTGCATTCCTTCTGCTGCCGCAAGCGGGGTTGAGTCAATGGCTTCAAGCCAACGGTCCCTACGGCGGCTTCACTACCACGATCGGCACAAATCCCAATGCCCCGGGCGGACCAACGGTGTTCGTCGGAACGTTGGGAGGGGGCAACTTCCGCTCCACAAACAACGGCGCAAGCTGGATTGCTTCAAGCGAGGGATTGACCTTCGCAGGAACCTACTTCGGAGCAACGGCATTTGCGGCCAAAGGTGCCAACATGTTTGCCGGAACGAGTGGTGGAGTGTTTGTTACTACAAATAACGGCGCAAGCTGGACGAGCCTCACCACAACGGGAGTCCTCTCGCTTCTTGTGAGCGGAAATGACATCTATTCCGGATCTTCGAGTGGCGCCTTCCGCTCGACGGACGACGGAGTTTCATGGAACCCGATTAATACCGGACTGACTACCTCGCGGGTCAATGCTCTTGCGGTCATCGGATCCAATCTCTTTGCCGGAACGCAGGGAGGCGGCGTTTTTATCTCCACGAACAGCGGAGCGAATTGGTCGCCCGCCATCTCGGGTCTCACAAACCTCACGGTAAACTCCCTCGCAGTCAACGGGACAACCCTCTTCGCAGGAACCCTGAGCGGCATATTTCGCTCAACCAACAATGGAACAAACTGGACCAGTGTAACCGCAAACCAAACAAGCGCCCTCATCGTTAATGGTACAAATATTTACGCGGGAGGAGTTGGTGTTTGGGTTTCCACCGACAATGGCGGAAGTTGGACTTCGGTAAGTACAGGCCTCAACAACCTTGTCTTCTGTCTTGCCGCGAACGGATCCACGCTCTTTGCCGGAACTGCCTCCTTTTTCGCCGGGGTGTTCGTTTCCACAAATGGCGGCGCCTCATGGAGCGAGGCAAACAACGGCATTGTTTCGACGTATGTCCGCTCCTTCGCGACAAAGTCGAACGGCGTCGGAGGTTTTGATCTCTTTGCAGGGACGAATGAAAATGGCGTGTACCGGTCCACCGACAACGGTAACAGCTGGGTACCGAAGAACACGGGCATGACAAATACCGGCATCGCGGCCCTTGGGGCAAAAGGGACAATTCTTTTCGCCGGAGGGTTTTTAGGTGTGGATCGCTCGACAAACAACGGCGATAGCTGGTCACCTGCGAACAGCGGACTTCCATCTGGTACCACCATGCAGACGTTTGCCGTACTTGGCTCGGATGTTTTTGTGGGGTCGTCCGCGGGGGTTCACCGCTCGACAAACGACGGTGGAAACTGGACACTCATGAACAACGGGCTGGGATCAAACGCGGCGCAGGTTCTTGCCGTGTCCGGTTCGAATATCTATGCTGCCGGAAACGGTATGTACGTCTCGACGAACAGCGGCGGCTTATGGACGTCCATTGGTACCGGAATCACGAGCACAAGTATAAGGGCGATAGCATTCATTGGAACAGACATCTTCGTCGGAACCCAGGGCGGCATCTTCCGCTCGACAAACAATGGAGGAATTTGGACAACCGCGAACACAGGCCTGAACAGCACAAATGTCCAGTCACTGGCTTCATTCGGAACGAACCTGATCGCCGGTGCGGGATTTGGATTGTACCTCTCGACAAATAGCGGCGCTAACTGGACTCCCATCAACACGGGGCTGCCAAGTTTTCTTGGACTTATTTTCCCCACGTTCTACACACTCGCCGCAGTACCGACCGGCAGCGGCACAACACTCTTTGCCGGGTCGTTCCAACTTGGCCTCTGGCGACGGCCTGCCTCACAGATTACAAGTGTGGAGCTTGCTTCTTCCGGGCGACCCGGGCGATTCAGCCTCTCGCAAAATTATCCGAACCCGTTTAACCCAACAACAACGATTGAATTTCAGATTGAAGAGGAAGGGTTTGTGTCGCTTCGAGTGTTTGATGTGTTGGGAAGAGAAGTGAATATTCTCGTGAACGAACATCTGAAACCGGGAACCTACAAATCGGAGTTCAACGCCGATGGCCTTGCCGGCGGCATGTACTTCTACAGGCTGGAGTCGCGGGGTTTAGCGCAGACAAGGAAACTGATTCTACAAAAATAGCGAGATGCAGAGAATCACCTTCATGTTTTCCTTGCATGTCATCGAAAAAACAATAATTTGCAACTTAATCCACGCAACAAAAACTCATACACATTTATGGAGACTGCTGCCATGAAAAACTCCCTGTTCTTTCTCATAGCGCTCGCAATATTGCTCACCACAACCGCGTCTGCAAAAAGCGCCTACGACCAGAATGCCAAGATCGCCCAGTTCGGCATTGGTATCGGCGGTTTGGGTGGATTCTACGGAACGTCAAGCATTCCCGTTCTTTCCCTCGGCATGGATTTCGGAATTGATCACATGTTCTCCGTCGGAGGACGGGTGGGCTACACGTCCTCAAAGTTTGAAAGCCCGATTTTTATTTCCGGAACTCGAACATCATACAGTTGGAAGTATACCTACATCACTGTTGCAGGGCGGGGCTCGTATCATTATCCCATCCAACACGACAAAGTGGATGTGTACGGGGGATTGGACCTTGGTTACAACATCGTCTCGGCCAAATATGAAGGTGACCCGACAAGACAAGCGTTTGTAGGCGCAGCCTCCAGCAGTTATCTCTTTTGGGGGATTCACATCGGCGGCAGGTACTTCTTTTCGAAGAACTTTGCAGCGTTTGGCGAAATCGGTTACGGGTTCGGGTTTCTGAATCTTGGCATATCGATGAAATTTTAAACAGTAGGCTGAATTGTCGCGTGCGATTGCGCCAAGTCACATCCGATGAACATGTTTTCAGCAATCTTCTTGTGGATACAAAATCGCCTTAGCCTCATCGGGTCCGCGGTGAGCAACATCATATCCACAAGTCACTAACTCAAAAAACTAATCAAAAAGGGGGTACGATCTATGACTCGTCGTCTTTTGTTTGTTGCTCTCACTGTTCTGCTTGTGATGGGGGCGTTCATTACCGGATGCAAGAAGGATGATCCGGCCAATCCCGATGCCACATATCCTGTCACTGCACTTGTCTTGAATCCGCAGGGAGACCCGCAGGGTGGCGCCTTGCTGACATTGAAGAATCCGCCGTCCAATGACCCGAAGTTCTCGTCATTCACAGACGCCGCAGGTATGGCAACAATCCAGTCGCCTGCAGGACAGCAGGTTCTCATTGCCTCAATCGGGTCGGCGTTTCTCACGGAAATTCCCGTGAATGTTGCGGCAAATCCTGCGGGAACAAATGCAGGCACAATCCGGCTTGCCCAGAACACCACTGTCAGGGTTCTTGTTATTAAGGCAAGCGCCGAACAATTGGAAACTGTTCTTCGCATCGTTGGATTCAGTTCGTACGATTCCACAACGATTAATGCAATGCGCGATTCCGCCAATGTGGATTCGACCCGATTCCTCAACTTCTTGAAGCAATACACGCTGATCTTCTCGAATTGTCATGGCGGCACAGAGGGAGGCTCCGCCTATGCGTTGCTGTCCAGAGTGTACGGCAGATATATTGAGAGCGGAGGAAAGATGTACGGTGGCCATTACAACTATTTTCACTTGCAGAGAATATGGTCAACATTCTACACGCAATTCAACAACCAAGGAAGCCCGTCAACTGATACGCTGAAGATCATTGACGCCAATTTGTCGAATTTCGTCGGTTTCTCGGTAGCAAGCTGGGCAACTTCCCTCGATTCACGACGCCTGTCGGGGTATGAAAAATTCTCCAACCTTCCGACCAACGCAAAAGTGTATGGCGTGATCAAGAATACTTCTCCCGAGGTTGGCGTTATCGTCGAGAATTATGTGGGCACGGGCAAGTACTTGTGGACTGACTATCACAACCAAGATATCAGAAATTCCGCCACTCTTGTGAAACTTGTCCAGTACTTCCTGTTGACGATGTAGTGGAGATCTTGACCACTAAACAAAAAGCCGGCCTTCAGGTCGGCTTTTCTGTTTGCAATCAGTTCTTGTTCAATCAGACCGGTTTGAACCGTTCGAACGATTGCCTGCAATTGTCGCAATAGAAGATTTGCTTGCAGAGTGTCGCCCCGAAAGGGCTGTCGAGATGAGTGTGTGTCGAGTTACAGAACGGGCACGCCACAGGTAACTGCAGTACGGCAACAAGTTCGCCTTCATTCTTCGGAGGAGGGGCAATGCCGAATGCCCGTAACTTCTCCTTCACTTCAGGCTCCAGCATATCTGTTGACCAAGGAGGCGTGAAGGTCGTTTCTATCGAAACATTCTCGCAACCGAGAGTCGTAAGTGCCGACCGGATTTCGTCCTTCATGTGTTCCAAAGCCGGGCATCCGACGAACGTCGGTGAAATCACGACTTTCACTCCGTCTTCTGACAGCGTCACGCTGCGGATGACTTTCATCTCAATGAGTGAAAGAACGGGTATCTCCGGATCGGTGATTTTGCCGAGTTCCTGCCAAATTGTAGTCTGATCAATCATCGCCTTTTCCATCACCACTTTGCTCCCGGCGCAATCCGATACACGGCCTGAAGATCTTCGACCAACTGCTGCAAGTGCTCCGTGTGTTTCTTCTTTCTCCCGCCAAAATCAGGCCGCGCCTGAACGGCATACGTGCCGTCCTGTTCTTGTGCCGGAACAACAAGCGTGGCTCCAACGAGAACCGGAACGACGCGTTTCAGCCACTCGTCCTGCAATTCACTGTTCCCGGATACAACTCCGGCATTTGCCAACTCATCCTCCCCTTCGAATTCCTCAAACAATCCGAGCGCTTGCGGAAAAGCAGCATTCACCGCTGCTTGCATTCGCCGATGGCTTTCTTCGGTAGCATCACCGAGACGTTCAATCAATCCTTGGGTGTGCATGAGATGGTAAGCTTCTTCGCGCAAGATTTTTGCCGAAGCTTCTCTCATCGGCAGGTAGGCGGAACGGGCAAGCGAGAGCAGCCGGGCTTGTTCAGCTTCATCAAACAAATACTGCCGGACTACTGTGTACGCAAAATCGCCCTTCGGGTAGGTAACGAACCTGCAACAGGTGTAGTCATTCCAAGATCGTTCAAACGCCATTGCATCGGGAGACTTTCCGCCAAGTTGCTCGTACAGCGTGAACCAGACCAGCGAATGTCCCAGTTCATCCTGCGCAATGTTCGAGAATGCGATGTCCTCTTCAAGGAGAGGGCCGTAGCCGGTCCACTCGGAATCGCGGTGACCAAGCATCAACTCATCATCAGCGAGAGCGAGCAGAAACGTCTTCAAGGCCTCGCGGGGAAATCCGGTCGAGGAATCGTTCACCCGGGTGTCTCCTCTTTCAGTGGCGCATCAAAGTCTTTGGGATCCCTGTAGGATTTGTCAAGAGTGATGTTAAAGAACCGCTCGTCCTGATAGTCGGTTGCAGTAACATGCTTGGAATTCACAACCCACAAACTGACACACGGAAGCCGGCGGGCAAACTGGTCGCGGGCATATTGAAGAGCAACCTGCGGGTCAGGCGCATGCACGGAACCGACATGAATGTGCGGGTCTCCCTTCTTCTTCTGATGAAACACTTCGTAGGTATCGAATTGAGTGTCGCTCATGCGGCGGCTTCCTTCCGTTGCTGCTTTGCCGCCAATGCTTCACGCACCCATTTCCCGTCTTCATGCGCTTTACGCCGGACTGCAAGCCGCTCTTTATTCATCGGGCCGTCACCGTTGACAACGCGCTTCAACTCTTCCCAATCCGGTTGCGAGTAATGCCAGTGACCGTTCTTTTCATCATAGTAGCAGTCCTCATCAGGAACGGTAAGCCCGAGTGCCCGAATCTGCGGAACGATCAAGTCCACATACTCTTGACGCACTTGCTCATTGGTTTTCGTCTTGATTCTCCACTTCATCGACTGGGCCGTGTGTGCCGAAAGATTATCCGGCGGGCCGGACATCATGAGCGTCGGGTACCACCAGCGATCGATAGCCTGCTGCACCATTGCTTTCTGTTCGGGCGTCCCTTTCGCAAGCGTTGCGACTAAAT
>JAHBUR010000031.1 GCA_019637975.1 Bacteroidota bacterium
GGGTAATTCTGCAGCAGTACTGTGGTTTCAGGCAACCGGGTTTCCTGTCTCACCGAGGTTATCGTCCGTGAAAGTAGGACGGCGGTCCGCCAATAGTACCACCCCGATTGGTCCAGATCCAAGCATCGTGACCACACACGCCTTACGAGGCCGGAGTCACTTGAGAACCAGAGCGAATCATAGCTATTCGGAAATGCAAGCATTGTGCATCCGAATGATTGATGTATGGGCGACATCCTCGTTCAATCAGAGAAGCGGAAAACCGGGAAGACTTGGCTCTGAAACACGACGGGGAATGCCCAGATTCGGCTGTCCTCGTACCAAGGTGAAGCTTCGGATGTGAGATTGTGATATCCGGTTGTGGATTCGCGAAGTGAAAACGTGACTGTATCTACCGCGTTCGCCCTGTAATTTATTTGAATGACCGTCCAAACACGGGTCGTGTCGGATATCATCGTGGAGTCAATAACGACACACTCTGCAATAGCCGAATCAGTCGAACCTCCCGAAGATCCCCACGACCACCAATAGTAATTCTCATGGTATTGATAGAGGCATCGCAATCCTTTGGTTAAGGGGAATATATCCGTTGCGTCGGATTGTGCAGCAGTTTCGAGGATGCCAAAGAACAGGGAAAACAGAATCGAACATGCGCGTGTCATGGTTGCGCTCCTTTCAGGAATGACGATCATCCTTCGATTGTCCGGCGAAAGGGTCGGGCTACCGAAGCAGAAGAAGTTTCATGGTCTGGACAAAATTGTTAGTTGACAATTGATAGAAGTATACTCCGCCTGCCAATCCGTTGGCGTGAAACTGCACTGAGTGTTCCCCCGCTTCCTTCACATCATCCACCAACGTTGCCACTTCCCGCCCCAACACATCAAACACCTTCAAAGTCACAAGCGACCTCACCCCGCCCCTCTCCTGAGAGGAGAGGGAGTATCGTATCGTGGTTGTTGGATTGAAAGGGTTGGGATAGTTTTGATGCAGTTTGAATTCTACAGGATTTCGAACTGGCTCCGAGGCAGCGTTTACCCTGTAATTGATAATCTCCACGTAAGCCCTACTGTAAGCGGCCGAGCTTCCGCTGCGACGATCCGTCCAGCAGGGCCATGCTTTGCCGCCGGCAGCTGCGGTCTCGTAGTAATCGCCATTGTAACCGGTTCCTCCGGGTACAATGTGGGGGGCCCAAATTGTGCGCACGTCGCTGACTATCCGATTCTGCCACGTTGCGCCGCCGTCAGAAGAGTAGGCTGCACAGCGGTTCACCATGAAATTGAATCCTACCGAATCCTGGCTGTAATACGAGACCGTGATGTCACCCGTTGTCGGATCGACAGCAAGAGAGGGCATGAATTGCCACTTACCCGGACCAACGTCTGCCTCGTTAACACGGATGGAGCCGCTCCACGTTTCCCCTGCGTCTGTTGATCGACGAACGTAAATATCTGCCTGTCCTGTGGAGGGAGTATCAAGCTCTGCCGTAACGACGTAGATCCAACCGCGGCGCGGGCCGTTCGAGCGATCGACATCGTGATAGGGATAGCTCATAGTTCGTGAATTTATTTGCGGGATGAAACCGTTGCTTATTCTTACACCATTGATAGGGAAGGCAACAACCGGCGCGCTGAATGTTTCTCCGCCGTCAACCGATTTGGCCAAACCGATTCCCACTTCAACAACGCCGGTCAATGTCGTGTAGTGTGCCCACGTCAGATATACTTCGCCATTTGGCCCGATAGCGATGTGTGCGCCTTGGCCCCGATTGGAACCTATGGGAAGCGCCTGACGATTTCCCCAGTTCAGCCCCTGATTGGTCGAGCGATTGAAGAAGACTGGATATCCGGGAACGTTGAAGTCTGTCCACGCAGCATAGATATTATCCGGATACGTACCGGAATAATCTGCGGCAGCATGTACTTTGTCATCGGATGTGCTGAGGGCATTGTCGGCATTTGTCACGGGGCTCCACGTTGCGCCGAAGTCTGTTGTGCCGGTTATGGAAATGCCTGCAGGCGCGCCAAGTGTTGCATAGTAAGCACGCCCGCTTCTGTCAAAGAACGCAACCGGATCGCCATAGGAATTGGAGATTGAGGGAGGATTGCTTTCACTTTGCAGAGAAGAGGGCCACGTTCGACCGCCGTCGGTGCTGAAAGCCCACGTCTGATGAACAACGGGATTCGACCCGGGAATTCTCCCCATGGTTGAGACCATCAGTTGGTCGAAATTCGAGAAGTTCACGGCGATGGAGTTTTCGGTTTGCCAATAGAGCGAGGGATCAAAAACCTGAATGTCGGGATTGTTCGGCGGGGAGTTGGGCATAGACTGTGGGGTCAAGGGAACCTGCGCACCTTCTTGAAGCGGTAATGAAAAGGAACGTGGCAGCGGATCAACGCCGTGATTCCACCGCTGCATTTGGTTGGACATGGCCGAGTAGTCTTGCGCAGCCAACGGATGCCCGACAGCTACAACGAACGGAAGAACCCTCACGAAACAAGATACCCTCATAGAAATGGACTCCTCATGCTACTCAAGGTAGATCATCTTCTTCGTCGAAACGGAGTTTCCCGCTTTAAGGCGGTAGAAGTATATCCCGCTCGACAGATTGCTTGCATTGAATTGGATAGAATGTTCTCCCGCTTCCTTCACCTCATTTACCAACGTCGCCACCTCTCTTCCCAACACATCAAACACCTTCAACGAAACGAATTCGCGATTGGCCCCGCCTGTCGGACGGGCAGGAATTCGAAATTCGATATTCGTCGTCGGGTTGAACGGGTTCGGATAGTTTTGATGGAGGGCGTGTGCAATCGGCGTAGCCGCACTGCTCCTGACTTCGTTCCACACCAGCGTGTTCTTGCGTACGGGCGCAATGCGGAACCCCCTCGGTGCTTCGCTGCCGCCGCTCGGAAGAATGTACCCGACAATCGAATCTATGTGAGCCCCGATGGGTGGAAGGGAGAATGTTGAGCTGGAATCCCGATGACTCCGGCACGTGTACCAACGTGAGGCGTCGTAGTCGGACATCATGTTACCGAGTGAGTCAACGAACGCAAAAGTGCAACTCGCAAAGCTGACATAGGACGTAACGACAACGTTCGTGATGACAACGCGCATTCCCTCATACTTCTCTCCGTTTGCGAAACGTATCTGTCCTCCGGGAAATAATCCCTGGTAGAAATCAGACACACGTACCGCGAGTGGGGGTGGAAGGGAGCCGTGCCCAACGATCTGGAGAGGATATGTGAAAAGAGGCACAATCCACGTTGCCGACGCGCATTCAAACGGGGGAAATTCATCCACGATTCCTACGAAGCGAACTATATCTCCCGGTTGGATATTCAGCATCCCCCACTGGATGGCGAGGATTGTATCCGGCGAACCGTTGCCGAAATAGGGCCGCACGAAAACCCCGCCCCATTCAGCAAGACTTGCTGTGTCAGCGAGAAGAAAGTTGAAGCCGGAGGAAGTGTACGTCAACTCTCTGGGCGGTACGACACACATTCCGGTGACAACAACGGTGTCGAGGTAATAGGGTGAGGCCTGCAATGTCCAGCGGGTACATCCCAAAGAGTCAAGTAGGTGCAATGAGTCCGCCGGAACTTCCTGAATCTGGCGGATGGTAACTTCCGGATATTGTGCTGCCGCGCCGGATACAACAAGCAACGCCGCAAGATGGAAAGTAACTATGGATTTCATGGAAATTCTATCGTAGGTTTGTATCAGGTGATACCAAGGCAGGATTTGGGTATTTTTGTCTTAATCCAAATACTGGAGGTATCACATGTCTATCAGTCAGAGTTTGTCAGACCGTTTACAGTCCAAGACGGTACGGCAATCCATCATCACCAATATCGCGAAGGACTTCAACCTCACACGCATCCTCGCTGAAGCGTACTTCAATCAGATCAGCGACTATTTCCTTCGGCATGCAGAACTGACGCTTTCCACGGGTCAGCTGCAATATCTCGCTGTTGAGGAGAACGAACCCCCCGGCAAACCTATCGCTCTGTGTCGCAAAGTCCCGGTCCGCCTCACCTTGCACAATGCCGACGAAGACCTGGCCGTCTACAAGAAGTCTGGTCTCCGTGGACTCAGAGAACACAAGATTACCCGCGTGACCAACGAGGCGATCGATCAAGGCGGCGTGCTCTCGTATGAAGACATCGCTTTCGCACTCACCTGCAGTGTCGTCACCATCAAGCGCGATATGAGCCGCCTCCGCAAACGGGGTAGCATTCTTCCTTCCCGGGGGTGGCGCCAGCAGATGGGCCGGGGCCAATCCCACAAAACCCAAATCCTCGACCTCTACTTCCGGGGGTTTCAGTTCACCGAGATCGAACGGAAAACCCGCCACTCTGAAACAGCCATCAAGCGCTATCTCCAAGACTTTGCCCGCGTGGCCCTCTTACATCTGAAGCGCTTTTCCTTGGACGAGATCCGTATCTCCACCGGCTTCTCTCACCGCTTGATTGGCGAGTATCTCGCCCTCTACAAGCAGCACGCCCAGCGTCCGGCCCTCCAGCGTCTGCTCCACACCTCAAAAAAAAGAAGGAGCGTATCGCTATGATGGGTAAGAACTTACGCTTCATCCGCCGTGACCTGGAGGACTGCTCTTCCCAAGCCATCAATGAACGTCGCTACAGAAGGCTCAAAGGCAAAACTCTCAAACAGATCCTTCTGCATCGCTTCCTCAACCAGTACGGCTATGACAAAGGCGCCGTCACCGCCGGTGCCATCATCGATGACCTGCTGCTGTTGGTCGAACAGTATTACCGATACTCCGACCACTCCTTCCTCAAGCAAGGACAGATGGTCTGGCATGCCGTTCCCGTCGATGAACACTGTGAGAAGCACAAATCCATGGCCCAAACACGCTTGCAGCCCGTGGTGCTCGATGTCATCAGTGACTCCGACATCGATGACTGGAAATCGCCCCTGCACCACCGTGAACTCCGGCTCAAGAAAATCGAACGCTGGACCCAGCAAGCCTTTGATCAAGGTGCTCTGCTGTCCCAACTCGATCTGGCTGTCCTGTTAACCACCTCTGAAGCAACCACTGGCCAGTACGTCCGCGAGTATCACAACCTCTACGGCAGACCGTTGCCCACCCGTGGCAATGTCCAACAGATCGGCTCTGGTCAAACCCACAAACGCGAGATCATCACGCTCCATCTCAAAGGATATCTTGTTCCCCTCATATGCAAACGAACCAACCACTCAAAAGAATCTGTCGAACGCTACATCCATGACTATGAAGCCATCAAACTGCTTGCTTCCAAGTTCGATGATGTCGATCTTATCTCACGCATCGTCCGCTTGAAACCATCTGTCGTCAAACAGTATCTCGACTTGTTGCCCCTTGACCCAAACCCAACACATACGTAGTCCACAATCCTGCCCATACCTGGTATCATCTGATACTATCGAATCAGTATCATCTTCTTGGTCGAAACAAAACTCCCCGACCGTAGCTGATAGTAATAGACTCCGCTCGCCAGACCGCGAGCATTAAACTGAACTGAATATTCTCCCTGATTCTCCACATTATTTACAAGTGTCCCCACCTCTCTACCCAACACATCAAATACCTTCAACGAAACGAATTCGCGATTGGCAATTCGAAATTCGATATTCGTCGTTGGATTGAACGGGTTGGGGTAATTCTGGTACAGGGCAAATTGCATTGGCGATGATCGTTCGTTTCCGTCAACAAACGTTTGAGAATAGTTGATCCTCTCCAACCACGCTTGAGATGTCCCCGTACGAGTATCAGTCCACGCCGCCCATGCCTTGCCGCGAAGCGTGGCAACTTCGCTGTTGGTGCTGGGGAATGTCTGGCCGCCGGGCATGCCGATGGCTCCGTAAATTGTCCGCACATCGCTGATGACCCATCGCTCCCACGTATCTCCGCCATCTGTGGAACGGGCCGCGTATCGGTTTGTGAAGAAGTTCGACCCTACGGAATCCATGCTTGAGTAGGTGACAGTAATGTCACCTGTTGTCTGATCCACGCCAATGGCCGGAAGCCACTGTTGTTTTTCGGGGGAAAGAGGGAGGTTGCTTACTTGGATAGTATCGCTCCACGTCGTTCCTCCATCCGTTGATCGTCTTATATAAACGTTGGATTGACCGAGGCTGCGATCGGGATAGACGACATACAGCCAGCCTCGTCGGGGGCCGGTGGATCGGTCAACATCCAAGTGAGGAAAGCTATGAGCGCGGGCACCATTGAAAGCAGCCAAGCCTGCGTTCGAAGTCCGCAGTCCGGAAATCGGGAAGGCCACAGCCGGTGTGTTGAAGGTTGCTCCCGCATCCGTTGATCGCACAAAGCCGATTCCGACTTCAGCCGTGCCGGTCGTGTAGTGTGCCCATGCGACGTAAACTTCACCTGTCGGGCCGACGGCAACATAAGCACCTTGCCCTCGATTCGAGCCAATGGCAAGCGTAGTGCGAGCGCTCCATGTTGCGCCGTTATTAATGGAGCGTGTGAATACCACAGGGCTGCCGGAGACGTTGAAGTCAGTCCATGCTGCGTACACGTTATTCGGATTTGTGCCTGAGGGATCTGCGGATGCATGTGCCGCATCATTAAAGTTGCTGTTCAACGGGTCGGCGTTCGTGCGTGCGCTCCACGTTGCTCCGACATCCGTCGTGCTTACAACGTATATTCCTCCCGGATTGCCGAGCGCAATGTAGTATGCACGTCCGTTCACATCAAAGAAGCATGATGCCCCGCCAAACGAGTTCCCGATTGGTGGCGGAGCCGCTTCACCGCCGGACCAGTTCTCGCCGCCGTTCGTGCTGAATGCCCAAGTGCCGAGACTCAAGACGGCCATCAGATTGTTTTCGTTTGCCCAGCTCACGGCGATCCGGGGATTGAACTGGTGACTCGTTGACGGAAAAAGCTGGATATCAGGGTTGTTTGCCGGTTGTGCAAATGCAACCGAGTGAATTGTCAGAATCAGAATAGCAAGTCGTTGGTTCATACTCTTCACTTAACGAATGAGTAACATTTTCTTCGTGGCGATATAGTTTCCGGCTTGCAGCCTGTAGTAATATACACCGCTGGAAAAACCGGATGCATTGAACTGAACCGAGTGTTCCCCGGCATTCTTTACCTCATCCACCAACGCCGCCACCTCTCTGCCGAGCAGGTCATAGACTTTGAGTGTGACATGGCCCCCCGCTGAAAGCTGATAGCTGATTGCCGTACCTGGATTAAACGGGTTGGGGTAGTTCTGATGCAAAGCAAACTCAAGCGGCCGGCCCTGCTCTCCGGCGCTATTCCAAAACATGACGGCTTGCCGAAATACCTGCTTGCTGCGCGATAGTGGCGCCCCGTCCATTATGTGAGAGCCCGGCTCAGGATCTTCCTGCCACACCAAATTCGCTGCAGCCATTGCGGCGCCGGCGTGATTCCATCGTGACACACTCGGGTAGCGTTCGTCAAGCGATGTCGTGAAAGTGAGATTCATCGGGGGAACCCAGGTCATTCCGTTGTCAATCGAAAATGTCCAGAACACATCGCTGTAGTTGAATCCCGTCGCTGAGATGTTGGACTTGAATGCTTGAAATCCGACGACAGGATATTCTCCCGACATCCCAATAACCGGATATCCCATCGAGAGGTGTCTCGATTGCGGTCGATTGAGCGTGTCGACGAGTCCTGTAACTGCACCACGAGGGATCGCAATCTTCGGCCCCGTAGCGCGGCTCCAGAAGCCGATCACGGCGCCATCATGTGTTGGCGGGCGATTGGTTTGCTGCAGCGCCATTACGACGAGAGGTTGGTTGTTGTAATAGACGAAATCAATTGAGCCCCATAATGCAAATGTGTCCGGCCCGATCACAATCGGCAAGGGAACAAGCAGCGTGTCGTGCCACGTCAAACTGCCGACTGTTGATTCGTACAAGCGGAGTCCGCTGTTGGATGTGTACAGCAATCCGACCCGTCCGCTATCACTTCCTTCTATCACATACTTCCCGCTGCAATTGTACTCCGAAGGACCTTGCCAGGGACTGAACGAGGTGAAGTCGGAAGTAACAGAGACAACAAGCGTGCATGGAGTAGCGTTCGTGCTTGCTGCAACCGCGATTGAGCCGTCGGACAGTCCGGCAACATCGGGCCAGATAGGCTGAGGAAGCCCGGGGTCGCCAATTGTTGGCGGTTGATTCAACTCGGAGAATGCGCCTGATCCTTCGGGAGAATCGACGTAGATACTTGATGTCGTTCCAATGCCGGAACTGGTGTGGTTGACAATGACGGGAAGTCCGGCATTTGGTCCCTTCAACAAGTCAAGACTTGGAAATCCTGACTGGCGACTCGGGACGTTTACGTTGTTGAAGTTATTCCATTGCGTTCCGTTGTTTATCCCGAGCGCATACGCGGTTCTTCGGGAAGATGCTATGTTGGTTGAATCATACGCGGTCATATACACCACATGGATTTTCCCGTTGACGGGGTTCACGCGTACGAACTGGCACGTGCTGTTCGTTTGATAGTCGTAGAATCCCCACAACGTTGTGTACACGTTGGTTTGTGCGGCTGCATGAAAAACAACCAGCCCGGCAACACAACTCGCGGCAAAGATTAGTCGGAGCTTCATTGGAGTCTCCTTTCTCTAAAGATGAACTGAAT
This sequence comes from Bacteroidota bacterium, assembly GCA_019637975.1. Classification (NCBI taxonomy): domain Bacteria; kingdom Pseudomonadati; phylum Bacteroidota; species Bacteroidota bacterium. The sequence continues at coordinate 8,642 of JAHBUR010000031.1, forward strand.
AGACGGGGTGTATTTGAGCGATGGAGAGAGGGTGGGTAATGGGTGGTCAGAACTCGTCATGGTGACCTCCATAACGTGAGCGAACAGGATTGGGATTAGTGACCTGCTAAATGATAGCAAAGTTCATAGCCGATGTCAAGGCAGATCCGGGAAAACGATCAAATCCGTGAGGTTGGCCGGGTCTTCGCAGGCGTCCATCTATCCCCTCAAAACGGTGTGAGAGAGGGCATTTTGAGACTAATTCCAGATGGCGGTGGCGAAGGTTCCACCGCCCATTCTGATCAGCAGTTACTTGATGAGAAGAAGTTTCTTGGTTGCAGCATAGTTTCCGGAAGTGAGCCTGTAGTAATATACGCCGGAGGCGTATCCGCCTTTGGAGGACACGCCGCTTGAGAGACTGCTGCCCTGCCCGCCGAAGTTTCCAGAACGCAGGCGTGCATCGAATTGGACGGTATGCGTTCCGGCATTCTTCACCTCATCAACCAATGTGGCCACTTCACGCCCCAAGACATCGAACACTCTCAGAGAAACAAATTCGCGATTGGCAATTCGGAATTCGATATTCGTTGTTGGATTGAACGGGTTGGGGTAGTTCTGGCGTAGTTCAAAACCGTTCCCGACGTTAGGCACATACCCTGCCGATGTCACTCCTGCGCCAAGACGGAGCAACCAAACGTCATGAACACCGGCACCTCTCGAAAGTGTGTGTCCTGTTATGATATACCCGCCATCAGAAGTCCGGTCAAGAGAATGCGCGACATCCGAGGCGGTTCCACCGTAGGTAGCGCTCCATTTCAAAATGCCCGCGGAATCTGTTCTGACAAGCCACACATCATCGCCCCCCGAACCGAACGAAAGCGTGTATCCGGCAATAAGGTATCCTCCGTCGGAGGTTTGCTGCACGGCATGGCCGTAGTCTCTGCCCGTTCCGCCGAATGTTTTTGTCCACTGTTCGTTTCCTGCGCTATCCGTTTTCACGAGCAGCATGTCATCGAGTCCGGCTCCCGAGGAAGAGGTGTAGCCGGTCAGGATGTACCCACCATCCGATGTTTGACGGGCGCTCATGGCTCTGTCCACGTCTGTTCCGCCGAAGGCCTTGCTCCAGGTTGCGTAACCCAGTCCGTTGGTTTTCACAAGCCACGCGTTTCCTACGGCACCCGGACCGTAGGAGAAAGTCCATCCTGAAAGGATGAAACCGCTGTCGGAAGTGGCGGATACAGACCGGGCTCCGTCGGAACCGAGACCTCCGAGGCTCCGGCTCCATGTTTCATCGCCTGAAGCATTCGTCTTGATCAGCCAGGCATCTCTGCCGCCCGTGGCGAATGAAGATGTAGCTCCGGCAACAAGAAATCCTCCGTCCGCTGTCTGAAGAACGCCGTAGGCTTCGTCATCCAGAGTTCCCCCAAATGTACGGGTCCATTCCGCCGTTCCTGCACTATCCGTCTTGATCAGAAAAACGTCACTTCCTCCCATCCCGAAGGACTTTGTGTAACCCGCTATGATATATCCCCCGTCGGTGGTTTGCTGCACAGCGTACGCCTCATCGTCATTGTTTCCCCCGTAGGTTTGGTTCCATTGCTCGGAGCCCGATGGAGTGACTTTGATGAGCCACACGTTTCGGCCGTTTGCAGTTCCAAACGAGCGTGTGTATCCGGCAATAATGTAGCCGCCGTCCAGCGTTTGCCGGACCGCATGACCGATGTCGATGTTGGTTCCGCCGAATGTTCGTGTCCAGAGCGTATCAGGAGTTTGGGCGTTGAGAACCGGGAAATCCGCCAAAAGAACCGACAAGGAAATGCCTGCCGATAAAACCTTTCCTGAGATGAAGCGCAGGAAAATGCTTGATGTCATGTGTAACACTTCGTAGCCCCTATTTTTGCAGAACAAGTTTCTTTGTGATAGAATGAGCCCCCGCCGTTAACCGATAGAAGTACATGCCGCTTGCCAAACCGTTCGGTGAGAAATGAACAGAATGCTCGCCGGGTCCCTTCACTTCATCTACCAATGTTGCCACTTCGTTTCCGAGAACATCGTACACCTTCAGTGTCGCCCGGCTGATTGCTGAAAGCCGGTAGCTGATTACCGTACCCGGATTGAAAGGGTTCGGGTAGTTCTGAAAGAGTGCTAAACCACTCGGGAGCGGATCAGTTTCCGACACCGCGACCGGAGCGGCCGGAAAGAACATCTCCAGCGCATTATCAATGTGAGCCCGCCAATTTCCCCAACTATGTCCTTCATGATATTCGTTGTATTGGTAGAGGTAACCTCTCGATTGCAGGATCGGAATGAAGTTGCGTACAAGCGGAATGAGTTGCGGTATGTCATACGTGCCGAGATCGAGGTAGAGTTTCAAATCCAATCTTGGATTGTTCTGAAATCCCGAGGAGATGGATGAGATGATGTTGCTCGATTGTGCCGCAACGTTGCCGAATACGTTGGAGTGATTCAGCCCGAGCCACAACGCTATGTTTCCTCCGTTCGATGCCCCGAGTGTTGCTCTGCTTTCCGGCAGGCGTCGCGTTCTGTAGCGCGCATCAATGTATGGCATCAACTCGTTTACGATGAAGGACGAGAATGCGGCCATCTGATTGCCCGCGTACTCGGGAGTACGGTTTACCGGCGGCACAAAAACGCCGATGATCGGCTTGATCCGATTGTGATTAATGAGATAGTCGAGAACGTTGTTTGCCTGAGCGAGCGTCACGTATTCAAGCCCGTCATGAAACATCATTACGCAGAAGCTGTCGGAAGATGTGTCATATCCGGGCGGCGTGTAAATGCGGATTGTTCGCGAGTTGTTAAGATTGGTGGAGAAGAATGTTGTATCGCGCAACATTCCGTGCGGGATGCTGGAATAGTAAACGATTTCCGGCGCCGGAACATAATGCGGCATGCGCAACTCGGAGTTTGGTCCGAACCCGCCCGATACCGTAAACGGATTTCTGGGATCGAGAATCCACGTGCCACCGTTAAGGACGAACTTGTAATCAAGTCGTGCATCGGGTTCATACGTTTCCGACCGGTACCACAGGTCTGTTGTGGATAGTCTCGTCATCGGCAAAGCGGAAATTGTCCAGTTGTTGGCATCACCCGGCACCGTGACGGAACTCGCCGATCCGCGATACACAAAATGCACGGTTGTTGTGCCTTCGATCAGGGGGAAATTTCCTACTGCATTCATGAAGCTGTCAACAAGTGCCGTGCGTTGACCTTCAGGGGCTGAAGTGACTCGAGTGATAAAGTCCTGAAACGTCTGGGCAAATGATGATACGGACAAAAATATCAGGCTTAGTAGAATGGTAAATCTCATTGTTCCCTGCGTTCCTTTCTTGAAAACAATTCAGGCATGTCACAATCTACCAAAATCCCATCAGGCAGACAAGATTGCTTTGACGTTGCTCCTCCGTTCCTCCATTTGTATATTGCAGATAGTCTCAATCACTATTTCTGAGTGTACCAATGCAGTGTAAATCGTGTGGCAACGAGTTATCCGGCTCGCCAAAGTTCTGTCCTGTTTGTGGGACGAGCATTCAATCTGATGAAGCAACCTCCGGAAGCAACAGAGCGACAGATAAAGTATCCGTCCGCAAGGTCGGCTTGTTTGTCGTTCTGCCTGTAGTCGTGGCCGGTATTCTGATTTTTGCGTGGTATCTTGCCCCGTCTGTTCATACCGTCATCAACAATCAACCTGTTGTCACAAATCCTGTTACGTACGATTCAAATCCCGTGCAAATGTCCACAGTGCCATTTGAGGTTGAGGGAGGAGACCTTGTATTCTCACTTCCTCAACTCATTCAACACCGGCTGATACGGTTTGAGTACACGGGCGGGCAGACTCCACGCACCGTTATGGCATACGTCGCCCCGACCGGTCAACTGGTAACAGCAATCAGCATGAGTGAACATTGCGGCTCGACCGAGTTTACGATCAAAGACAACAAGATCTTCTGTGCACGATGCGCGTCGAACTGGGACATGATGACGATGGAAGCATATGCATGTTGCGCGAAGTACTTTCCCGATCCGATACCGAGCAGGGTTGTTGGAGAAAAAGTACTTGTCTCAAAGACGATTGTTGAGAGATGGACTGGAAGATTGTAACTGCCGTTGCATGTGAACGAGCGCGATGTTGCCTTCCCCCCGAACATTTGCAATAAGAAGCCGGAATAGCTGAACCGCGATCTTCGGACCTCTCACCCCTGCTGTGCCATTCCTTTCTCCATGCTGCCTGATCAAGAGTCTATACGACTCTAAGGCAGTCACAATGATCTCTCAAGCTATCGTAACATCTTGCTCACAAGGGGCGAAGCGTGTTTGTGATATGAAGCAAACATTTCGTGTTGTGACTACGTCAGGCAATGACGCCAAGCGAAATTCACGATTCTACGGCAAATGGAATGGACCAACTTCGCAGTCGCAGATGTGAGTCGCAAAAATGTGTGTGTGACCGTGATTGAAGTCATTCTTGCAACTTCTTCAATTTACCATATTGATTTGGAGATGCTTCACATTTATCTTCTGATGAGAGCATTCAGTCCATCATCAACCACAAAAAGCAAGGGGGTAAATAATGAAGAGTAACCGATTGGTCACAGGTGGGAACCTCTTGGTTATGCTTTGTTTTCTGTTTGTGCCGAGGGTGAGTTCTCAGACTTGGGCTCCGCAGGTAACCGGCGTTTCCTCGAATTTTTCGGCCGTGAATTTTTTGGATAACCAAGTTGGTTTTCTCAGTGGTTCTTCCGGCGTCATCTACAAGACAATTGATGCGGGCGCGAATTGGATGCTGCTATCGTCGGGAACCGGAGCAGATCTTGCTGATGGATTTTTCCTGAGTGCAACAACAGGTTGGGTAGTGGGCCAGAACGGACTCATCATGAAGACCGTCGACGGGGGAAACACATGGAATACGCAACCGAGCGGCACAACGGCCGCGTTGAAGCTCGTGTTTTTCAAAGACAGCCAACATGGCTGGGCTGGCGGTGAAAACGGAACGATTGCGAGAACAACAAATGGCGGCACAACTTGGCACTTGCAGCCATCGCCAACCAATGCAACGATCACAAGCGGGTTCTTCCCGACTCTCATGGAGAATTACCTCACTTGTGATAACGGTGTCATGCTACGTTCATTGGATGGCGGCGTTAGCTGGCAACCGCAATTCATGAACTACCCCTACAATTTAAGATCAGTGTTCTTCCTGTCTTCGGCCATGGGATGGGCAGTGGGCGCGAATGGTCTTCTGAAGAAAACTCATGATGGCGGCCATGTGTGGTACATCCACGATGTTGGAACAACACAGCAACTGAACGCTGTGTTCTTCGTCAATGCTGATACAGGCTGGATTGCCGGAGACGGAGGGCTCATCAAGATGTCGACAAACGGCGGGCAATCGTGGTTCTCACAGGCTTCGGGCACGACAAATAATCTCCGTTCGTTGTACTTCTGCGACAGTCATCATGGTTATGCGGCCGGCGATAACAACACGATTCTCGAATACTCTCTTATTCACGCTGTTCCTGTACAGCTTGCGAATTTCACTGCCGCCGTTGTAGCGAACAATACTGTCAGACTGAACTGGACGACAATCAGTGAAATCAACAACTACGGCTTTGAAGTTGAGCGCGCACCCGAAGTGCCGCAGGGCTTCGTAACGTTGCCGGGAAGTTTCATTCCGGGCCACGGAACCACGAACGAGCCGCGCCATTATACCTACACGGACAATACCGCTCCCAACGGTCGCCTGTACTACAGGCTGAAGCAAATGGATCTTGATGGCACAGTCCATTATTCCGATCCTGTTTCGGTGGATGTACTGACGAGTGTGGGCGAACCTTCTCATCCGGTCGCGTATGTTCTGAAGCAGAACTATCCCAACCCGTTCAACCCTTCAACAACTATTGAGTTTGAGATCCCGGCCTCGGGCCTTGTTACGTTGAATGTGTATGATGTTCTGGGTCGTGAGGTGTCATCGCTGGTCGGTGAGTACATGAGTGCTGGCAGATATGCGAAAAGCTTCTCTGCAGGCGGATTGGCAAGCGGCGTCTATTGGTACAAACTGTCAGCCGGCAATTTCTCAGAAACAAAGAAACTTATCCTCTCGAAGTAAACCAAACCAAAGAAAGGGATTCGCCAGAAGGCGGGCAACAAGAGCCCGCCTTTTTATTTGATTCACAGCGGTTTTTTATCTACACTCTTGCAGAGTGTGTGACAAGAAGTTCTTTGACTTTCAAAGGTGAGAGGTATGATCCTTCGATGCGATGTTGCCATCAAAATCCTTTCCTCGATACTTATTGCGTACGTTGCCGAGGCCGCTCCCGGCGTTCTGACCGTCTCACCTTCGTCACAATCACTCACAGCATCGCGCAATATTCCCATCACCGTTTCGTTTAATGTTCCGCTCGACCCGGCAAGTGTAAACGCCTCGACGGTAAGCGTGTTTGGAAGGTGGACAGGAGTTGTCACAGGCTTGCTTTCCCTCGAAGAAAACAACACACGCATTCGCTTCACGCCGTCTATGCTTTTTGCTGCCGGCGATATGATTTTGGTAACCGTTTCCAAGGGAATCAGAGATCAATCAGGTGCCAACATGGTCAACGGCTATTCCTGGCTGTTCTGGATCCAGACTTCGCCCGGCAATATCCACCTCACCGAAATCGGAAGGGTGAACATCCGTCGCCCGGGCGAAGGCCGTATTCAAGCGTACGGTGCGCATGGTTGTGATTTGAACAAGGACGGGTTTTCGGATTTCTTCGTCCCCAACGAAATCACCAATGATTGCCGCGTGTTTCTCAACAACGGGCAGGGCGGCTACTCTTCGTTTACCGTTCATCCAATACCCAACGGTTCAAGGCCGAGCACGAATGATTGTGCCGATTTCAACATGGATGGAAACCCTGATGTGGCAGTCGGGAATTCGACCGGCGACAGCGTTACAGTTTTCCTTGGTGATGGGCTTGGTGGATTTCTATCTGTAAGCAACTATCGCGCCGCAGGTGGAATACGCGGACTCTCTGTCGGCGATTTGAACGGAAACGGGTATGCTGATATTGTGACGGCAAATCGCTCAGGAAACAATATTGCTGTTCTGCTCAATAACGGCGACGGAACGTTTGCCCCGAGGACGTTATTCGAAGCAAACGGCAGCGCCGAGACTGCTTGCGCCCTGGCTGATGCAAATGGCGATGGAATTCTTGACCTCTTCGTTGGTGCGTATGCGAGCAGCGAGATTATTCTTCTGCTCGGCAACGGCAACGGCGGCTTCACGTTTTCGAGCAAAGTTCCGGCAGGCGGCAATGGACCGTGGATGATAGCTGTTGGTGATATGAATGGAGACGGCAAGGTGGATGTTGTTTCTGCCAACTCGTCTTCCAACAACTGTTCGATCGTTTTTGGTGATGGATTGGGAGGGCTTTCAGCTGCAGTTGCCTACCCTACGGGGGGATTTCCAATTGCCATTGATGTAGGAGATATTGATGGCGACGGTGATCTGGATTTGGTGACAAGCAACTACTCGGGGCGGAACTGGTCTGTCTTTGAGAACACAGGAAACGGTATTCTTGCAAGCAGAGGAACTCTGCCCGCTGTAATTGCGGGCTCATGCGCAACGCTGCACGACAGAGACAACGACGGTGATCTGGATATGACAGGAATTGATGAAGAGGCCGATCTCATCTTCCTTTTTGAGAATTCTCCGGCCGTTCCGGTTCATGAATCTCCTCTCTTGCCGCCCGCCTTTGCGCTGTTACCCAATTATCCCAATCCATTCAATCCGGAAACAGAGATAACCTTTGAGATGTCCGCGGCTGCATTGGTAAACGTCACCGTGCACGATCTTCGGGGGAGTCAGGTTAGAAATCTTCTCAATGAATCCCGACCCGCAGGCAGATATTCATTGCGTTGGGATGGCAGAAGCGACTCGGGCATTGAGATTGCGGGCGGCATTTATCTGTGTGCAATGACAGCACAATCAATGGATCTTCCTGCTTTCAAGGCTGCCACAAAATTAGTGTTGGTCAGGTGACTTGCCGAAAAGGTGACCGCCTTTGTCATATTTGTTCCTCCATGTGGTAATCATTTCTCAATATTGGGAAGTTGTGTCCGGTAGCTGATGCCGAGTATTCAACTTTCCTGCCTAATTCCCCGCTTTTCCGCAGTTTAGAGCTTCGCAAGTTGGCACATTACATGAACTGAACAGGGAGGAGTATTCCATCAACGCCGGAGTAGTACATGCAAATCACTCACACGATAGCGTTCCGGCTCTTTCTCATAATCGTCTCGGCTCAGACAATCGTCCTGGGCGTGTTGACGTACGCCGCGGTCAGCATTCAACATTCACAACTGATGGAGCATGTTGAGCTCAGCGCGCAACGGGTCAGCGATATCATAGCACGCTCAACGCGCCACAGCATGTTGCTGAACAGAAAAGAAGATGTTCAACATATCGTTTCGGCTGTGGGCGGGGAGCCGGGTATCGAGGGAATACGGATCTACAACAAAGCAGGCGAAGTGATTTTTGCCACGACGCTTCCGGATATTCATACCGTGGTTGACTTGAATGCGGAGGCATGTGTCAGTTGCCATCCGAACCAGCAGTTGCAGACTCCGCATCCGCCACAAGAAAAACTCTCACGCCTCTTCACAAACCCGAACGGACAGCGGGTACTCGGATTCATCACACCGATCAGCAACGAGAGACAATGCTCGGATGCGGATTGTCATGCTCATCCTGCAAACAAAACCATTCTCGGTGTGTTGGATGTGAAGATGTCGCTGACGCAGGTGGATCAAAGGCTTGAGGCAAATAAGAAAAATTTTCTCTTGTTGAGTCTTGGCGCCGCGTTGATTGTAGCCCTCGCCTCCGGAGGCTTCATCTGGCTCGTCATCAAGAGACCCGTCCAGAAGCTCGTTACCGGTATGCAGATGGTATCATCCGGCAACCTCGAACATCGCCTTGCTCCGCGTTCGCAAGATGAATTCGGGTTGCTGGCAACGACCTTCAACAAGATGTCGGAAGACCTTGAACGGGCGAGCGACGAGCTGACGTCGTGGTCGAACACGCTCGAATTAAAGGTGAAGGAGAAGACTGCCGACCTTGAGAAAGCCCACCGGCAACTGATGCGAGTCGAGAAGCTTGCGTCGCTGGGTAATCTCTCGTCGAGTGTGGCGCACGAACTGAACAATCCCCTTGAAGGCATTCTGACGTTCTCGAAGCTTCTCATCAAGAGAATCAGGAAATCGGCTCTTTCCGAAGATGAAAAGAAAAACTACTGCGATGAGTTGCAGCTCATGGCCGACGAAGCACAACGATGCGGCAATATCGTCAAGAACTTGCTGGTATTTGCCCGGCAGTCGAGCGTGTCGATACAAACGGCTCATCTGTCACACGTTATCGAGCGATGTGTTCTGCTCATGTCGCATCATGCGAAGATGCGGGGGGTTTCGTTGAGCAAGGATGAGATGAGGGGCGATGACACCGTTGAATGCGACGCAAATCAACTTCAGCAGGCAGTGCTTGCCCTGATTGGCAACGCGGTTGAAGCAATCACAAGCGCTCACCCTGATGAGAATTCGGAAGGCAAAGTGGAAATCAGCCTCGACGGCCGGCATCCCGATCAGGTTCTCATACGGGTGCGTGACAACGGAATCGGGATGAGTGACGAAGTCAAGGCACATATTTTTGAACCGTTCTTCACAACAAAATCGGAAGGCAAGGGCGTGGGGCTGGGGCTCTCGATTCTGTACGGGATCATCCAGCGTCACCACGGGAATGTGGAAGTGGAATCGGAAACCGGAAAAGGAACCATCTTTACCCTGATTCTGCCGCGGAAGCAACCGACCAAAAATCGGGAAGAACGAACAACACCAATCGAAGGAGTTGGTCATGGATAAACGTGATACCGGAATTCTTGTTGTAGATGATGAACTTATCGTACGCGAGTCACTGACGAAGTGGTTTCGTGAAGACGGATTCCGTTCGGAAGCGGCCGAAAATGCCGCCGCCGCTCTGCGCAAGCTGCAGAATAGCAATTGGGACATTGCTCTGGTTGACATCAAGATGCCCGGCATGGACGGCATTGAATTGTTGCAACGTGTCAAAGAGTTGAAGCCTGACCTGTTTGTCATTATTATCACGGCTTTTGCCAGTGTGGATACGGCTGTGAAAGCACTGAAATTGGGTGCGCATGACTACATTACCAAACCAATTGACCCGGACTACCTCGACCACCTTATCTCGAAAGCGCTGAACGAGAGAAATCTGCTCCGCGAGAACTTGAAATTGAAGGATGTCGTCAGCGAGCTTTCCGAGCAGGATGAAATTATCGGCGAATCGCCCGAAATGCAACATGTGATGGAGTTGGTGAAAACAGTTGCACCGACCGACACAACAGTGATGATACGAGGTGAAAGCGGAACCGGAAAAGAACTTGTGGCACGGGCAATCCACAATCACAGCACGAGAAAATTCTTCCCGATTGTCACAGTAAATTGCGGTGCATTGACCGAAACACTGCTGGAAAGTGAACTGTTCGGACATGAAAAGGGCGCCTTCACCGGTGCCCAGTACAGGCGCAAAGGCAAAGTCGAACTTGCAGACGGGGGGACTCTGTTCCTCGATGAGATCGGAAACATCAGTCCGAAAACACAAATGGATTTGTTGCGCGTTATCGAAACGAAACAATTCATGAGAGTGGGGGGAAGTGAGATCATCCGCTCGGATTTTCGCATTATCTGCGCGACCAACCGCGACCTTGAAGTAGCCGTGAAAGATGGAAGCTTCCGGGAAGATTTGTACTACCGACTGAACGTTTTTACGATTCCCCTGCCGCCGTTGCGAGCACGGAAGGGAGATGTTGCCAAACTTGCGCACTACTTCCTTGAGAAATACTCAAAGGCAATGGGCAAGCCGAAGCACGGATTCACTACCGAGGCCATGCACACACTGAAAGCATACGATTGGCCCGGCAATGTTCGCGAATTGGAAAACGCCGTCGAGCGAGCGGTTGTAATCAGTGCGTGTCCGACCATCGAAAAGCATGATCTTCCCGTGCAGACCCGTTCAACGCAACAGGCGAACGGCAAACGCCTTGAGGATATTGAGAAGAAGCATATCGAGGAAATTCTCCACGAAACCGGCTGGAATATCAGCCGCAGCGCTGCGATCCTCGATATCGACAGGGTCACCCTCTACCACAAAATCGAGAAATTCGGCCTGAAGCGGAATCAATGAGAGCAATCCATCTGCTTCCCGTCGGCGATGTGAAGCACGAGTTGATGGTTGATCTGAAGAACCGGTTGCAGATTACCTTTCATGCCGATGCGCTGATCCTCGCTTCCGGTTTCGACGCGCGGCAGTTCTATGACGAACAACGCGGGCAATACAACTCTACCTCAATAATCCGGCATGTGAAGGAAACAACAGGCGGGCATGGCGGAAAACGTTCCAAGGCGTATCTCGCTGTCACCTCCCATGATTTGTTCATACCGATTTTGACGTATGTTTTCGGAGAGGCGGAATTGGCGGGCGGAGTTGCAGTCGCTTCCTTCTATCGTCTGCAAAATGAACTCTACGGACTGCAACCCGACAAGCAACTGCTGATCGACCGTTTGTGCAAAGAGGCAATCCATGAACTCGGGCACGCGTTCGGACTCGTGCACTGCCAAACACAGGAGTGTGTTATGCATACTTCAACGTATGTTGAGGATATTGATTTGAAGAGTGATACATTCTGCCGGGCGTGTTCTACTCTTCTCAAAAACTATCGCTGAATAAAAATCAGGCTATTCTGAACCATCCCTAACTTCTTCCGTAGAATTCTTCTCCTTCAATCTCCTCATGGTGAGTGGCAGCAGATGACGCGGCCAGATCTTGATTCGATTGTGCTAAATGCGAAATTTTCGCAATCACATCGGTCGGTTCGTGCGGTATGCCGTCAACCCCCGTCATGGATTCGTGAACGATCTTCTGGGTCTGGTACGCCTTGATGTCGTTGATGGTTTTGTGAACACGTTGAAGGGACGAGTCAATGCGATCGAGCCAACCTGTGGTTTCCGTATCGTTCTCGTACTTTCGGTACAGGGTTTGAGAACTGACAGAAATTATTGCAAGGGGATTGTTGATATTGTCTTGCAACAGTGAAGTGATTTCGTCAAGAACCTGCAATTTTGTCCGCTGGCGGTCGAACTCAAGCTGGACTTTCTGCCTGTATTCTTCCTGCTCGCGGACTTGCTTCCGGTATTTCTGCAATTGGATGACGACAACTGCCGTGATCCAGAGAAGAATCATCGAATCGAATTGCAGCACGAAATCGAAAAACCCCGTTGTCGATTCCCTGCTCCGTAAGAAATTGTAGGAACTCAGCAGAAAGTAAAGGTAGATGACAACTCCGGAAACGATAATCGAGTACTTGTCGATGAAGACAAGAAACCTCGTGTGAGCGCTTGCCATGTATGATTCATATTTCCCCCCCTTTTTGAATTGCGCCAACAGCTCCCTGATCATGGAAATGCCTCATTAATGTAACACGTTGTCGGTTGTGGGAATATAGCAAGGGTGAGAAGAAGAAACAACGACATCGGCATGGTTCAGAGGAACAAAATCGGAAGATGCTATTTCATTTGTCTTCGTTGGAGAGTAGTTTCCCAGCCCGCCGGCAATATGAAAATGAATCGTTGATCGCGAACATGCACTACCAATGAGTCAGGCGCGGGTGTCTCGGCAATAATTTGCGCAAGATCCTGTTCGTCAAGAGGTTGATCGAGATAGAGTGTGAGTTGAGTTGTGTTCGTAATCTGTTCAATGCGAGCAACAACTCTCGTTGAACCGACCGAAAGCTGACGCAACTGGTCCGGAGGCAGTGTCTGTATTGGTTGCTGCTTGAAGCTGAATTCCGCCGTCGGTGACTTGGTGCCCTGAGTCTGATCGGATTTGGCCACACGCTTTGCGGGTCCGTCAAGTTGCCGCGGGTCTTTCTGTTTCGCGCGCATCTCAACGTTTGCCGGCTCAACACCTCCAACCATTGGCCGTGGTTGCGGAACTGCAATGCCTTGCAGCCACACGACGTCTTCGCCTGCCACTTCAGCGGGTGATTCCGCCATCGCGAGATCGCCTTCGCTCGACGTTGCAACCCGACCGGCGCGTGCTTGCATGTGCTGGGCCTTTGATTCAGAAACCGTGTGTTCTTCATCCTTTCCGGTTTTCTCGATGGCTGCAGGGGAAGCCTTAGTTGCCATCGCCGGTTGCGTCGGCTCGGTTTGCTTGTCGCGCAGAATTCGAGGTTCGACGGCGGTTGCGCCGGATTGTGGTTGAGATTGAAGTTCGGGTAACCCGCCCGACGGCGAAGTACTTTCTGTAAGCGCAGAGTCGGAGGTCGGAGGAAGAACCATCACCACGTCGCCGGAAGTCTCAAGTGACTGAAACCAGCGATTGTAGATTCCAATACCCGTAATGATGACGACTAACGCGGCCGCGCTCATGATGTGAACCCACGGTGTTCGCATACCGGGCAGAGCCCCGACTCTCTGCTTCAGTCGCGACTTGAATGCCTCGCGCCCGCCTCGACGGATTCCCGCGATAAGCATCTGCTCGGCACGAACAGCCTTCTTGCACACTTCACAAATGCGGAGATGATCCTCGAGTTCGTTCCGTTCTTCAGGATTGAGTTCGTTCAGAACGAAACGCTCGATCAACTCACTATCATCGGTCCAATGTGTCTCGTCTGCGTGCATTACATTCTGCCTTCAACAATCTTTTGCAGCGCTTTCTTGCATTGATACTTTTTCGACTTTGCGGTTTGGGCATTTGCGAAGTTCAATGCCGCGGCAATGTGCTCCATTGTCTGTTCTTCCCAATAGAAGAGAAGAAGAAGAGACTTGCACGGCTCGCCTAACTCGTCGAGAGCTTCGTGTACGATCCTTGCTTCCTCACTTTCCACCATAATGTCCAACGCCGAGGCCGATTCAATATGCCCCGTTGTTTCCTCTATATCTGCAGGTGATTCCCGTCGCAGCCGGGCAAGCCGTCGCAGCCACAGGTTTTTGACGGTGGCGTAGATAAAGGTGCCTAAACGTGCAGTGTGTTCATACCGGTTTGTCCGTACGCGTTCCCAGAGAATAATCAATGCTTCCTGCAGCAAATCCTCGGCATCATCGTGGCTGCCGTTGTTCCGAGTAACGTACGAGAGGATCGGCCTTCTGTTCGCTTCGTACAACATCACAAGTCCCTCGTCATCACCTTTACGAATCAAGTCGAGAATCTTTGCATCGGAATTGAGGAACAAGAGAGACGAAGCCATTTACCTTTCAACTGTTAATGTCATAAATGGAAGCAAGGTGAACGCAAAAAGATAATAATTCTCAGCATAAGTTCCTTCATTCGGGCTTCGGAAGCCGACACAATCCAGTCTCAAACAAGGAGATCCTCATGAAACACATACTCGCAGTTTTCACACTCCTCACAACCTTCATCGGTGATGCGGACGCCCAACGAGGCAGCGCCGTTGCGGTTGGTGAGCGTACCTCGGTTGATTTGACCATCTACAATCAGAATCTTTCGCTCATTCGTGAAGAGCGTACGTTCAGTTTGGCCAGAGGCGTCAGCAGCGTCACGGTTCCCGACATTCCCTCAACAATTGACGGCACGTCCGTGCACTTCGTCAGTCTTACGGATGCATCAGCTGTCAAGGTGTTGGAGCAGAACTACCAGTTCGATCTGGTGAACCAAGGAAAACTCATGGAGAAGTATCTTGGAAAGAATATTGAGTTTGTGAGATTGGATGAAGCGACAAAGAAAGAGTACACCGTTGTCGGCAAGCTTCTTGCAACCGGCCATCCGACCAACTACGGCAATGTGAGTTATTCGGGAGGCATGATTGCCGAAATCAACGGTAAGATAGAAGTCAATCCGGCGGGCAGAGTCATTCTTCCGAGTTTACCGGAGGGATTGATTCTCAAACCGCAGCTTGAATGGCTCGTGTCGAATACGAAAGAAGGAAATCACAAAACTGAACTGAGCTATCTCGCGGGACAGCTTTCCTGGTCGAGCAACTATGTTGCAGTGCTGGATAAGAATGATGCTCGAATCGACCTGACCGGATGGGTTACATTGACTAACAACTCCGGTACGTCGTTCAAGAATGCCGGCTTGAAGCTTGTGGCGGGAGATGTGAATATCGTCCGTGACCAGTTTGCACAGGAAGGGAGAATGATGAAAAGCATGGCAATGGCGGACGCAGCCCAGCCGCAATTTGCGCAATCCGAACTGTTTGAATACAAGCTGTACTCGCTTCAACGCAAAACCGATCTCAACAACAACGAAACGAAACAGATCGAACTGACGTCAGGCAAGAACGTGAATGCGAAGAAGGTCTTCATCTATGACGGGCTTGCCGGTCAATGGCGCTATTGGGCAAACAACTATTCGTACCGCGGGCAGGGAAGTTTCGGGCAGCAATCCAACACAAAAGTGGGTGTGTACGTCACGTTCCGGAATGATGCCAGGTCGGGGCTCGGCATTGCGCTGCCGAAGGGGAAAGTTCGTGTGTACAAGAAGGATGATGATGGCAAAGAACAATTCATTGGCGAGGACCAGATCGATCATACACCAAAGGATGAAGAGTTGCGCCTGTATCTGGGAAATGCTTTCGACATCGTCGGCGAACGGGCGCAGAAGGATTTCAAATCCATCTCCAGCGGAAAAGTTGTGGAAGAAACGATTGAAATCAAAGTGCGCAACCACAAGAACGAACCGGTCGAAGTACATGTGTATGAACATCCCTGGCGCTGGAGCCAATGGGAGATTGTTTCGTCAAACTCTGCATGGGAGAAAGTGGATCAATCAACACTGAAGTTCCTTGTGAAGATCGGGAAAGACGGAGAAAAAGTAGTGAGCTACACGATTCGGTATTCGTGGTAGGTTGATCTGAACGTCAGAGAATTCATTTCCAAAAACAAACATACAGGGAGAGAACAATGAAGACTTCAGTTGGATGTATCGTGGTGGCGTTTATGATGGCCGCCTCAACATTGGCGTCTGCGGTTCCGACAAGCAAACCGACAATCTCAATGGAAGGAAAACTGAACTGTCCGTATATCACTTCGAGCGGAGGTACGGTATACCTGCAGATCATTCTCACAACATCCGGCTTTGAAAGACCGTCGCGTGAACGGCGCCCGATGAATCTCTCGGTTGTTCTCGACAGAAGCGGTTCAATGTCCGATCAACGAAAGATGGAGTATGCGAAGACGGCACTTGCAACACTCATCGACAAACTTGAACGGGATGATATCTTCTCGCTGGTTGTCTATGACGATGTGGTGGATGTGATGCACTCGGCTCAACGGGTTGGCAGCGACAGAAATCGACTGAAGCAACTTGTGAGCGACATCTATCCCCGTAACAGCACAAATCTTGGCGGAGGCATGATCGAGGGCTTGAAGCAAGTTGAGAAGAATGTTGGAAAAGAGTATGTCAATCGCGTCATTCTCCTTTCTGACGGGCTTGCAAACCAGGGAATCACCAGCCCGATTGAATTGAATCGCATTGCCAAACGGTATCGGGAACGATCCATCTCGCTTACAACAATGGGTGTCGGGCTGGAGTACAACGAGAACCTGATGATTGGCTTGGCGGAAAGTGGTGGCGGAAACTACTATTTTATCGAAAGTCCTACCCAACTTGCATCGATGATGAATCGGGAGTTCAACTCCGCATCTTCGATTGTTGCACAGAATGTCTCCATCGAACTGCAACTCGGCAAGGGTGTGCGTCTTCTTGATGTAATCGGTTGCGAAACAATATCCGGCCGCAATGTGTACCGCATTCCGATTGGCGATGTATATGCCAATGACACAAGGGAAATCACTGTTGAGTTGAGCATTCCGAAAGGAAGCGGAACGGCTACTGTTGCCACGGGCAATGTTCGTTACGAATCCTCCCGCATCTCGTTTCGTCCGTCATTCGCTGCATCAGTTGTGTACACGTCGGATCTGGTTCTGATTGACCGGAATCGTGACATGGAGGTGCAAGCCAAAGCCGATGTTGCGGCTTCAACAAGAGATGTAGAACGGGCAATGAAGGCCTTGGATGAAGGAAGGAAGGAAGAGGCGCAGGCACAATTGCAGTCCGCAAAGGCATTCCTTGGCTCGTCACCGGCTGCGGCAAGCAGCGGTGCAGGGGGGGATGCAATCCGGGCGCAAGCGGAACGGCTCGACTCGTACGATGCGGCAGTTCGCGACGCCGAGGTCGATGCAAATCAGGTCAAGAAAGCCATTCAATACGAGAATTACAGAGTGCAGAAGAAAAAGTAGAATCGAACGATTTCACAGGCATGTAACGAGCCTCCGGCTTCGGTGGAAGTCGGAGGCTGTGCGCAATCGTCGTCGGATCTTATCGCGGGAGAGATTCGGAAGTCGTTAGGATGTGTGACTCGGACACGATTTTTTGTGTTTCGTACGTTTTGATGTCGTTCACCGTCGAACGTACGCGAGCGAGGGCAAAGTCAATGTGGTCCACCCACGACCGTGTTTCCGGATCTTCACCGAACTTCGTGCGAAGGTTCTGCGTTGTCGTCGAAACAACAGCAATAGGTTTGTTGATGCTCTCCTGGAACAACAGCGTTACCTCGTCCAATAGTTTTAGTTTCGCGCGTTGACGCTCCAGTTCCACCTGTACCATTCTTTGATTTTGTTCCTGTTCACTGCTGAGTATTCTGTACCGCTGGAGTTTTACGACCACGAACGCAATAATCCACATAAGGATCAGCGAGTCGAACTGGAGTACGAAATCGAAGAACGTCCTTTTTGTGCTTGCGCTTCCCATCAAGTCGATTGATGTAAGAAGAAAATAGCTGTAGATGACAAGAGCCGAGACAAGAATCGAGTACTTGTCGAGAAATAGCAGCGTTGCATTCCAAAGAGATTTCATGGATTTTGTTCTGTCAAAATCTGAAGTGAATCATTGTGTGTTTCTGAACTCAGTGTCTGTTGTTGCCCGGGGGATGGTGTGGCGGAGGCGCCTTCTTTCGCACGCGATACTGCAGTGTTGTGCGCAGGAAGCGAGATTGATGCATTGCTGCTCTCTGCCCCGTCATGTGCCCGGCCCGATACAACGAAATATGACGCCACAATTGCTGAAACGATCAGTGTGGCGGAGATGATGAAGAAGCGTGACATCTTGCTTCTCCTCACCGGGCCGTCGATCATCTCCGACTGGGGCGGAGGATTCAGAGTCCCGTGTTCGGAAGCAAAAGACGACTGTGCTGCTTGCGATTTTGCGAGAATGTCATCAAAATCAGGCTCCATCATTGTCACCATTTCGTCAAGCGAAATAACAGGAGGGGCAAGTTTTTTTTCTCCCGACTGTTGCTGGATTGTGTCGGCAGGAACTGCCGTGCCGCGGTTATTACCGGGTTGCTGCGCTGTGCGTAGCTGCAGCAGGTACAGTTCTTCCAGTTTCTGAATGTATTGATGCGCCGAACTATCTGAGGGATCGAGCAACTGAACGCGCCGCACTTCCGAAAGGGCGTTGTCGAAGTCTCCCTTTTTCATCAGAGTATCTGCATGAGCGAAATACTGAAGCTTGAGTGATTCGATCGCCTTTTCTCTGTCGGTTTTTCCCGAAGGTTTCTGCGGAACGAATCGCGGTCGCATCTTCGGCCCGCTGTGAATTGATTCGGCAGATCGATCGAGCAACGGCCCGAGGGATGCGCGGATGGTTGACGCATCACTCGCCTGAGCAGCCTCCGCGTCGATCAGCCGTACGAGTTGTGTTTCAAGTCCCGCAAAGAAAATGTTTCTCGGAACAACGGTTTTCATTGTACGAACGCGTTCGAGCGATTCTGTAAGGAGGTTCTGATCAATAAGAGTACGAATCTCCGCAAGCTGCGGAGCAAGGAGATCCAGCGAAGTATGCTGCTCTTGCGAGGTAACTGTGTTCATCTCAATCTCTTTCACGACGTTTTACGCTCGGGCGGCACGGTTGTTTTTATACACAAGTTTGAGCGGCGATGCGGCAGCGCGTTGTTGTGCCTGACGAACCTTGCTCTCCATGTTTCGCGCTTCTGCACTCACGGGATCAATCAGATACGCTTGTGCAAGTTCATCGAGGGCACGGTTGAATTGACCGAGCTTTGCAAACTCCTCCGCCGCGATGACATGCATCTGCACCGTCACTGACTTTTGCACACTTGTTCGTTCATCCTCTTCACGTATCCGGGCTTGTTCGAGGCGTGACTGTGCGTCCCACATTTCTTTCTCAAGGTTCTTGAGTTCTTCATTGTAGGGTGCAAGAAGAAGCCCGAGCGCGATTTCGCTGGCCGCCTCAGCCACGCGATCGAAACGAAGCAGTTGCCTGCCATTGCGAATGTGTTCGCTCACGGCTGTTGTATGGCACTCAAACAGTTGCAGTTCCTGCCACGAGTTGTATGCTGATGTGATTTCTTCTCGTAGGGCAATGAGTTCCCGGTCTTCGGGAAACTCCTTCAACGCGGCTTGTATGTCTTCCAGTGCCTTGTCGAACTCCGTCTTTGCGAATCGTTCTCGTATTCTGCTCAAAAAGTCCCGAAGCCGGTGGTCACGATGGAGCGTACCCTGTAAGTCTATCTGTTCCAGAATGGCACCGCGCAACCAAAGCAATTCCGGATGATTCCCCTCAATCGCCAGTCCCGTTTCAACTTCTTCCAATGCTTCGGCGAATCGCTTTCGCTCGAAGTATCTCTTAGCCACGAGAAGAACTGCATTGACGGATGCCGAGGTATGGAGCGGGGATACGGTTCGTTGAGCGCTGACTTTCTGCTGAAGTTGCTGCTCAAGCTCCTGGGCTTCTTCCGCAAACGGGTTTGCAAGCAACGCTTGCGTTATCTCAGCCATCGCTTTGTCATACAACTGCTGACCACAGAATTGTTGCGCCTTTGCGAGATGCAGGTCGTACACAGTTCTTGACAACGGGGGGACATCGCCGGTCTCGTTGAATCGAGGTTCTGCGTGTCCGATCGTCCCGAGCCTTTTGTCTTCCAGCAACTCGCCCAGATGAGTGGCCAAGGATAAGGCTTCAGCGTGAGAAGAATCGATAAGGAGAACCGAGCTGATTTCATTCAGCGCGCTTTCGTACTCGCCGCTCGCAATGGCTGTACGTGCCTTGTCGATGAAATCTTTGATATGGTTTTCCCTGTTCATTCTGTGTTTGCCTCTGTCGTCTGCTCCATGTCACGCGTGCGGGATGCGTCCTGCAAATATCGGACAAATGCTACGCCAAATGGGCGCATTTGGAATTCTGACAAAAAACAGAAGGGAAAAGCGATAGTCGCTGCCGCATTCAACCTGACACATAGGAATTACAGGGACAAAATGTAAGATTTGGTTGATACGAGGCTGTATGTGTGTACAACGTTCCTTTGTGGATGGAAACGGATAAGGGGATAAAAGCTGTACGGAGTTAGTGTCGGAGGAGGAAATCGAGGACAAGAGTATTGTACTCATCGGCGTTGTCGGAATGTATGCCGTGTGAAGCATCAGGAATTCGAACTCGCTCGGCGTTCGGCAAGTGTGATTCAAGGACGTCGAGAATGGCATGAAAGAAAGGGGGACTTTTTCCTCCTTCTACCAAAAGGACAGGACATCTGACTTTGCCGATTTCATCACGTGTGAAGTCTGGAATATAGTCGGTCGACATGGTTTCAGCACTCAATTCCTCAACATTATCGAGAAATCTTCTGTGTACCGATGCCGGCATTGCATCGTAAGCTCCCTTTCCGATCACACCATCGATGAAGTAGCGGATGCCGTCTTCATTTCTGCCTTTTTGCAATGCCTCACGGGCAGGGAAAAAAGCGTAATGATTGAACCCGTCAAGCAGTTTCTTGAGCCGTGGATCGTGTTCGAGCAGAGGGAGAACAGGCGGTTCGCCAAGCACAATTGTTCGTACGAGAGAGGGATGAGACAGGGCAAGTTGTAAAGCAACGTTTCCGCCCCACGAAGCGGTTATGATATGTGCCGGAGAGTCAGTAAACCGTCGGACCAACTTCGCAAGATCTTCAGCATGGAGGCTGGCGGAATACTCGAGTGTGTCCGACTTGCGATTCGGGAAATGGTACCGTCTGCTGTAGGCAACAACACGGCAGGCATTCGAAAGGATATTGATCTGCTTCTGCCACGTCCGGTAGTCGCCCAGCGTTCCGTGAACGCAGACCGCAAGCGTTCCGCTTCCTGCTTCAACATAATGCAGTTCAGTGCTGTTAACCTGAAGCCGTTTAACGTGCAACTTCTCACGCATGATGCGGGCCAAGAGCGTGCCCGGATGCAAGCGAGGCCCGGAGGAATGTTATATCCATGAACATACGGAATCAAATTGCCCGCTCGGTTTCCTTCTCAAAGAAATGGACTTTCGAGGTGTCAAAGAACATTTCGAACGGTTTGCCGACTTCGGGAGGAGTGTCTGTGGCGATGCGCGCAACGTATTGTGAATCGGTGCCCGTGGAGAAATAAACAAAAATCTCGTTTCCAACGGGTTCAACTACTTCCACAGTTACTTTGAATGATGACACGTTTTCGACGTCGGAAGGTTGTCGGGCGTAAATATGTTCCGGGCGGATGCCTAATGTGATTTGGGACTTGACATGGGGCTTGAGTTTCTGCTCTTTCCCGGGAACGACAGGTAATGCGAAGTTCGAACGTTCCTGCAGGAACCGCAGCGAGCCGTTTTGGACAATGGTTCCCTGGATAAAATTCATCGTCGGGCTGCCTATGAAACCCGCGACGAATTTATTGGCAGGATGATGATAGAGGGCAAGCGGCGTATCGACTTGCTGCACGATCCCGTCTTTCATGACAACGATCCTATCTCCCATACTCATCGCTTCGATTTGATCGTGCGTAACATAGATCATCGTGCTCTGCAATTGGCGATGGAGTCTCGATATCTCCGTTCGCATGTGAACCCGCAGATTGGCGTCGAGATTACTCAGAGGCTCATCAAACAGAAATACTTTCGGTTGACGTACAATTGCCCGGCCGAGTGCAACGCGCTGGCGTTGTCCGCCGGAAAGCGCTTTCGGTTTCCGCTCAAGATATTGCTCGATGCCGAGAATCTTGGCAGCTTTGCGTACACGCGACTCAATTTCCTGCTTGTCATACTTTCGCAACTTCAGACCGAATGCAAGATTCTCGTACACGCTCATATGCGGGTAAAGGGCATAGTTCTGAAACACCATTGCAATGTCCCTGTCTTTCGGCGCTACATCGTTCACCACTTTGCCGTCAATGCTGATTGTTCCTTTTGTGATCTCTTCCAAACCCGCTATCATACGGAGTGCTGTTGACTTTCCGCAACCCGATGGCCCGACGAGTACCACAAACTCTTTGTCTTGAATGGTGAGGTTGACATCCTTTACGGCAGTGACTTTTCCTTCGTAGATCTTGTGTACATTTTCAAGCTTTACTTCAGCCATTGAAAAACCTTCGTTAAGAAAATCAGAACGACAGTTCGATGAGTGTTTTTGTCGGCAGAAATATATGAACGCTTTCCATCATGCACAAGGTGAATTCAAATCGGACAATCTGTGGGCGAAAATCTTCAGCAACCTTGATGATGGCGGAGAGTTTGTTACAGGTAAAGTTATGATAACTGTTGTTATTTGTGTGTATGATAAAATTTTTGTTTTGACTTTTTCGTCCTATTTCAGTTCAACCGGTTCAAGTCGGCTTTGAGGTTTCCAGCAACTTCCAATTTGAACTTTTGTCAGGCAGGTCGCGTTCTCATTTTCAAGTCACTTCCTTTCATGTTTTCCAGAATTAAGGTCAGTCTACAAGAGCTTGGAACCCGAATTTCATTGCAAAAATTAGGCAATTCAATGCAGGAAATGAGATTTCTACGATAACTCTTGACAATATCTCTGAATATACCTTATCTTCTTGGAAGCGCTTCCAAATTTTTAAGTATTCCATCCACGGCAGGTTGCCTTCGAAATGGGCATCACGATTTACGACTTGGCGAGAGAGGCAGGAGTTGGGTTGGGGACTGTTTCACGGTGTCTCAACAACCATCCAAGCGTTTCCGCGAAAACCCGCGAAAAAGTCCTTGCAGTTGCGAAACGCCTCAGCTACCAACCTCATGCTCACGCCCAGCGGCTTGCATCCCGAAAAGCCAACACCGTCTCGACAATAATTCCGTTTTTCACAAATTATTTTTTCATCGAAGTACTTCAGGGTGTGCAGGATAAGGCCGCCGAACTTGGATTTGATTTGATTTTGTATGGTGTGAACAATCCGTCGCAGGCTGAATATTATTTGCGTCGTTCCTTGCACGGCGGGCGCGTTGACGGCGTGATGTTCTTTTCGATGAAATTTCCCGAGTCGTTCGTACCAAAGTTCCGGCAGATGAAGCTCCCGGTCGTGATCGTCGATTCCTATCACGAGAAGTTTGATTCGATGTTAGTGAAGAACCACGAAGGTGCCATGCAGGCAACACGCCACTTGATCAAGCTCGGACATCGAAACATCGGCATGATCAACGCAAGCTTGGAAACACGTCCTGCAACGGAACGTCTGAACGGCTACAAGGCAGCGTTGGAGGAGGCGAAAATCCCGTTTGACATGGAACGTGTCGTCATTACCTCAAACGGCAAGCAGGATGGATTCAACAGGGAAGCAGGGTACGAATCGATGAAGGAAATCATCCGTCGAAGTATCGGGCACAATCATATCAGCGCCGTATTTATTGCAAGCGACGTGCAGGCAATCGGCGCACTGCACGCTGCGCGAGAACTTGGTGTTCGTGTTCCTGAGGATATTGCCATCGTCGGTTTTGATGATATCGAGCTTGCCCGCCATGCCCAGCTTACCACCGTGCGTCAGCCCATGCACGAGATGGGGACGATAGCGTTGCAGATGTTGGTGGAGAGAATAAAGAATCCGGAGGCTCCACCGAAACTGACCACATTCTTTCCCGAGTTGGTTGTCAGGCAAACATGCGGCGGCCAAGCCGAAAGTACCATCCAAGAACACACCGGCATCGAATTGGGAGACACTAACGGATGATGAAATTGATACAGACTCTCTTTCAATTTTCTCTTTCCTCCCTGCTGCTGATCTCTGCGGTATCTTCCGTCTATTCGTCCGTTCCGTCTGATTCCGAGTTGAGCAGCGTTCCCGCTTGGGCAAAGGAGGCTGTCTGGTATCAGATCTTCCCGGAACGATTCCGCAACGGTGACCCGAAGAATGATCCGACGGTTGAAGACATTCGAGGATCGTGGCCGCACGATGAACCCGAATCATGGAGTATCTCATCCTGGACCGGCGATTGGTACAAGCTGCAAACGTGGGAACAAACAGGAAGGGGCTTCTACTACCACGCACAACAGCGACGTTACGGCGGCGATCTGCAGGGCGTTATCGATAAGCTCGACTATCTTCAAGATCTGGGCATCACCGCGATATACTTCAATCCGCTCTTCGAATCTCCCTCGCTGCACAAGTACGATGCAACAATGTATCACCACATCGACAACAATTTCGGACCCGATCCTGAAGGTGACAGGAAGATATGGGAATCGGAAGATCCCGCCGACCCGTCAACATGGCAATGGACATCTGCCGATAAGTTGTTCCTGAAATTGATCAAGGAAGCGCATGCCAGAGATATCCGTGTAATCATCGACGGCGTGTTCAATCATGTCGGGCAGACGTTCTGGGCTTTTGAAGATGTGAAACGACACGGCGCTGCTTCGCAGTACAAGGACTGGTTCTTCATTAAAAGCTTCGACAATCCGGCAACGCCTGGCAACGAGTTTGACTACGAAGGCTGGTACGGCGTTCGTGAGTTGCCGGAATTGCGCGAAGATGAGAACGGATTGGCCGACGGCCCCAAAGCACATATTCATGCCATCGTCAAGCGCTGGATGGATCCGAACAACGACGGCAATCCGGAAGACGGCATTGACGGTTGGCGGCTGGATGTGGCGGAAATGGTGGCGCTCCCGTTTTGGAGGGAATTCCGGACGTGGGTTCGCGCTATCAACCCCGAGGCGTATATCGTTGGAGAAGTGTGGTGGGAGGATTGGAACAATGAAAAAATGTTCAACGCAGAACCATGGCTTCGGGGCGATGCGTTTGATGCTGTGATGAACTACCGCGTCGCACGCGAGGCAGGCTACTTCTTCAAAGCGAAACAGCGCAAAATTTTGGCAACGGAATTTCTGCGCCGCCTCGACAGCCTTCGGAGCGAGTATCGCCCGGATGTCAACCACGTTCTCCTGAACCTCTTCGACAGCCACGATACGGACCGCCTCACATCGCAAATCGTGAATCCGGACACGAAGTACGACAAGCATGTCAATCTCAATGATAACAAGGACTACGATGTCCGCAAGCCGAATGATGCGGAAATGAAGACGTTGAAACTGATGGTGCTGTTTCAAATGACATACCTCGGCGCGCCAATGGTGTACTACGGAGGCGAAGCCGGAATGTGGGGCGCCGATGATCCCGACGAGCGCAAGCCGATGCTGTGGGCAGACATGAAGTACGAGAATGAAGCAAGCCATCCGTTTGGCTCGCAACGCCCGAACGATAGGAATGAATTTGATGCCGGATTGTTCGCCTACTACAAAAAGTGCATTGCCGCGAGGAAGGCAAGTCCTGCACTTACAAAAGGCGATTTTGTCGGTCTGTTGGGAGATGACAAAGGAGACGTTATCGCGTACAAACGCTCATACTCAAACGATATTGCCATCGTCATCTTGAACAATTCTCGAATGAGCCGGTCCGTACGGGTGCCTCTGCCTGCTGACCTGAGGAAGTTGAAATGGAGAAATGTTTTCGATTCCACACGCTTCAAAATTAGCGGCAACCATTTGACCATCAAGCTGAATGAAAAATCAGGAGTGGTACTGAGGGCGACAGGACAGTGAGGAAGAGCGTTACAGCATTTCTGTTTGCCGGACTCATCTTTTCCGGCTGCGGCAAGAAGGAGGATATCGTGGCGGAAGCTGACGGGCATAAGATAACAGCCCGTGAGTTCAAAGAACGGTATGAGCAACTACTGAGCCAGGGAAGCAACCGTGACAATATCCGTCTTCGCAACGAAATTCTGACCAATATGATCAACGAACGGCTGATTTTCAACGATGTGTCGCGTCAAGGTTTCGACCGGGATGAAGCATACAAGAAACGGATGACAGTGATTGAAACCCAGGCATTGCTTGATCGCTATGCGCGTGCGATAAGCTTTGATACTCTCACGATTTCCGAACAGGAAGGCGAGGAGGAGTTCCGCCGATTCAATACAACTGCTGCTGTGCGGTATCTGTATGCAAAAACCAGGAACGAAGCATTGCGCCTCAAGTCCCGTCTGGAAAACGGAGAGACGTTCGATAAGCTTGCCCGCGAAGTCTTCGATGACCCCGGACTTGCCAACAACGGCGGATATCTAGGTGTTTTTGGTTGGGGAGAGATGGAACCGGCGATGGAGGAAACAGCATTCTCTCTTCCGGTCGGGTCGCTGTCTGATCCGGTAAAACTGAATGTCGGATATGCCATCATCAAGGTGGAATCACGGGTCGTCAATCCGCTCGCGTCGGAATTTGACTATGCGAAAGTGAAACAAAAATTAGCCGACAGGATTCAAGAGAAGAAAATCGCCCACCTTGTGAAGGCCGCTGCCGAAGAAGCGAGCGTAAGCTTGTCTGCCCGCTTTCATGAGGCTGCTGTCCGGCAAGTGTTTGAACATTGGGATATGCTTTCGGACGATGCAGATGCAAGACCCGAAACCGGTGCGTCACTCACTCCGGATGTTTCTGCAATGAAACTTATGGAATTCTCGAGTGGATCGTGGAGCATCGGGGATTTTGTGCAGAAAGTGGAGTGGACGACCGAGAAGCAGCGCCGCCGTGTTAGAGACGCGGGCGATGTCAAGGATATGGCAATAGGATTGGCAACGAGGGATGTATTGGTGAAGAAAGCAAGAATGATGGGGCTTGAGAAAGACTCAATCTATCGCCATCAAGTGGCTCACCTTCGCGAGCGTTATCTGCTGCAACGGTGGGCAAATTCTGTCCAGGATACAGTCGGCCAATCCGGTTGGTCATCACATGTGCTTGACTCGATGTACGCGGAAAACAAGGCGCAGTACACAATTCCGCCCGAAGTGAATGTGGCCGAGATACTCGTCCGCACGGAGGACGAAGCAAATAAGTTCAAGTCCCGCGCACTTCGCGGAGAGAATTTCTCCTCACTTGCCCGCAGCCACTCGATCCGCTTGTGGGCGGCTAAGAACGGCGGGGAGCTGGGCTACGGTACAAAGGCGTCATTCGGACCAATGGGAGATGCATTCTTTGATGCTCGCGTCGGCGACATTATCGGTCCGGCCAAAGTCGATCCGTATTGGGGTGTGTTTAAGATTATCGGGAGACGTCCGGGGCGGCAAAAAACATTCGAGGAAGCGCAAAGCCAGATTGCAGGCGAACTGCTTCCGTTTCGAAAGCGGGAGGTGGCGGCCAAGGCGGTCGGAGACCTCCGGGTTCGCTCGTCAATCACAATCCACAATGATGTATTGGAAAACGTAAGCATAGTAGTAAGCAATCAAGACAAAAGGTAAGCGTATGAAAACTCTGTTACGCGCATGTATGATCGTGGCGGTCGCCTTTTTGTGGCGGGTCGCAGCTTTACCGGGAACAACAGGCAAGATTGCCGGTGAAGTCAAAGACAGCCAAACCGGCGAAACAATTATCGGGGCTTCGGTGGTGATACAAGGGACAACGCTGGGCGCCGCAACCAACATCGAAGGGTACTATGTTATTCTCAACATCCCACCCGGCACGTACACGCTTGTCGCCAGTTCTGTCGGCTACAACAGAAAAATCGTGACCGGGGTATCAGTTTCGGTTGATCTTACGACGACGCAAAGATTCGAACTTGTTCCTGAGGCCGTGCAGGCGGAGGAGGTAGTGGTTACAGCAGACCGGCCTATCGTTCGCAAGGACTTGACATCATCCGAAGCACGCGTTGACGCAACGACGATCAGGACACTCCCCGTCTCCGAAGTCTCGGAAGTCCTTTCATTGCAGGCGGGCATTACGCAGGGCAGAGATGGCGCTATCCACATCCGCGGCGGCAGAGCGAGCGAGGTGGCTTATTGGATTGATGGTGTTTCCGTTTCTGACGCTTACGACAACAGCCAGGCTGTACAGGTGGACAACAACTCCGTTCAGGAATTGCAGGTAATCAGCGGAACGTTCAACGCGGAATACGGTCAGGCGATGTCGGGAATCGTCAACATCGTCACCAAAGACGGTGACCGGAGGTTTTCAGGAAACCTCTCGACATACACCGGCGACTATGTGACTGCCGATGACGGCATTTTCTTCCATCTCGACGACGTAAAACCTTTTGCCAATCACAACATCGAAGGAAGCATCGGTGGGCCGGTGTTTGATCTGCCACTGACGTTTTATCTCTCAGGAAGATATTTCAGAACTGACGGCTGGCTCTACGCAAATGAAATCATCAACCCGAACGGAACGCCCCTGCCGGGAAACTCGGCGACATTTGATCCGGCCGGAAATCTTCTCACACGGACGTTTGTGGACCGGCCGACACCAATGAACGGAAGAATCCGGCGATCGGGACAGGGGAAGCTGACGCTGAACTTGACAGGCGGAACGAAGATCAGCCTGAGTGCCATTGGCAGTCAAATTGACTTTCGCGACTTCAATCACGACTATCACCTGATTCCTGCTGCAGATGTAAAGAAATTCGACCGGAACTACAACCTGACGGGATTGTGGACTCAGGCTCTTTCGAATACATCGTTCTTTACCATGAACTTCTATTATCTCTACAAGCAATTCAGAGAATACTTGTATGACAACCCGCTTGATCCGCGGTACATCGTTGACCCTGATATTCTCTCGAACAACGCAGGAAATTACAAGTTCAGGGTCGTGGGAACGAACAACCATCAGTTCAGGCGAAATACCGAGACACGCGGTGTGAAATTGGATTATACGGATCAAATCAGCAGGCTGCACCAACTGAAAGCCGGGATCGAGGGAAAGCTCCACCGCCTTTACCTTGAGGACTACAACGTAACGAACGGTCAGGATGCACAGGGACAAATCATCCCTGTCATCCCGCAACGGACCGGGCCGCTCTACGAAGAATACACGGAAAAGCCTGTCGAGTTTGCAGTGTACATCCAGGACAAGCTCGAATACGAGCGGATGATTGTGAACATCGGCGTCCGTTTCGACTACTTCGATTCGCGCGGCAACGTACTTGCTGACCCTCAGGACCCGAACATCTACAACCCCATCAAGCAGGAAAACCGTGTTGATTTGAACGGTGATGGAGTAAAGAGCGACGAGGAACAAGCCGACCCGTCAGTCGTGGCTGCGCGCCGTGCACACTGGTACAGGAAGGCGTCGGCGAAGACGAGCATTAGTCCGCGGTTTGGCATCTCGTACCCCATTACCGACCGCGGGGTTTTGCACTTCTCCTACGGGCACTTCCTGCAATTCCCTTCGTTCAGCGATCTGTACCAAAAGCCCGGATACAAAGTAACCACGGCTTCGGGAGTTCAGGGGGTGTTCGGCAATCCGGACTTGAGTGCGCAGAAAACCGTTATGTATGAAATCGGATTGCAGCAGCAAATAACCGAAGATATGAGTTTCGACATTACTGGCTTCTACCGCGACACACGTGACTGGACTTCGACGAGCGCGCAGATTCCGGTGCTTCGGGCGGATGGCGAGGGGGTAACGACATTCTATACAATGTTTGTGAACAAGGACTATGCAAACTCCCGCGGCATCACGCTTTCTGTAAATAAGCGCCCCACGAAGCTCTTCTCATTCAATTTTTCCTATACCTTCCAGACGGCAGAAGGAGTCAACTCGAGCAAGGATGAAGAGCAGGCACGTCTGCAATCGAATGACCAAGGCACGGTTATTTCGGGTGTGACGCTTGCGCCACTTGATTGGGATCAGACACATACAGCCAACCTCACTCTCGGATTGGGCGAGTTGGATTGGGGAGCTTTCATTATTGCACAATACGGTTCCGGTCTCCCGTACACGCCTGTTCTGAACCAAAGCGAAGCACGCGGCAGTGATGCCATCAAAACAAAAAACACCAGAAGGCTTCCCGCCAACTACAATGTTGATTTGCGCGTATTCAAGAGTTTTGCGCTTGATCCTCTCAACATCACGCTGTTTGTGAAAGTGCTCAACCTTCTCGACCGACGCAACGAAGTACAGGTGTACGGAGAAACAGGACGGGCAAGCGCCACACCGGCGGCTCTCGGCATTGGCAATATTTCCGGAGGCTTCCGCGTCAATACGCTTGAAGAGTATTTGTTGAGAAGGTACCACTACTCCGAACCGCGCCAGATTCAAATAGGCATGGACATCAATTTCTGATACAATCATGAAGATGACACGAATGAAACAAGGAGATGTTTCGATGAACCTAATGAAGCGTCTGCTGCCGTTGGCTGCGCTGATAATGGCCATCAGTGTTGCGGATGTGCAGGCCCAGCATGTGCCGAGTCGGGAGCGCGTTGATCCGACATTGCGGCGCAGGACGGAAATTGACGGGAACAATCTGAGAACAAGCGTTTTCAATTTCTGCTTCTCCGGTCGTACCGGCGCCGGTCAGGGAGTTCCGTACGAGTGGCCAAAGAATACCGGGCGTCACTATGTCGCGCTGGTAGCGTTGTTTGTCGGCGGCGAGGTAGTGGATGATACCGGCAGAACAGTCCGCATTGTTGACCTTCCCGCGTTTCGCACAAACCAGGCAACAGGAGGCGACTGGAATATGAATCCCGTCGCGGGGTATTTTAATGTCGCAACCGGGAAGCTCGCAAAGAGCGATGAGCCTGCAACGTGGCCTGCGTTCTGGCCCGACAAGATGTCCGACCCTCAAGACCCGGGTTGGAGCGGAAAGTGGAACGGATTTTTCGGCAAGGATCAATTCAATGCCGATCAGGAAATCTACGCCCGTATCGGCGACGACAACTACAACCGCTACCGTTACACGCCGGATACTACTGATCTCACACGACGCGGATTGGGACTGATCATTGATTATCGTGCGTTGCAGTGGTCGCAGGCTTCCGTTGCGGACGGCGTGTTCTTCATTCATGAAATCAAGAATGACGGAACAAAGGATCTCAAGAAAACAGGTGTAACACTCTGGCTTGCCGATTTCGTCGGCGGCGACGGCGATTCGCAGGACGACACTCCCGGCTTCGACCTGATACTCGACGTGGCTTTCTCCCTTGATGCGGACGGCATCAGTTCAAACCCCGCGTTCGCGAACGCATGTGTCGGCGCTGCGGCGACTCTGTACCTCGAAACTCCCGGCAACGCGGTTGATCGTATTGACAACGACGGCGACAGCCCCGAGTATGGAGACGGGCCGAGAGTACTTCCTTCACTCTTTGAAGCAAGAATACCGGGAACCACGGTGGAAATCTCGGGAGATCAAATAGACAACAATCATAACGGCTTGATCGACGAGGATTCCACCTACATTCCGTTTGGTCAGCAGCGCGGTGTCGGTTTTGCGGATGGTATTGACAACAATGATAACGGAGAGTTACTCAGTCCGGTTGTCACCCAAACGATGATCAACCAGGCGGCGACTGATGCTTGGGGACGCTGGCCTCCGAATCCGGAAAACGATCTCGCATTCTGGCCCGGCAATGATGTCAATTTCCGACAGGAGTCCATTCATCTTATTCAAGTCGGGCCGGAGGATCTCGGCAAGAGGTTCAAGGACAATATCGATAACGACGGCAATTCATACGGCGATTTGCCCGTGGTGACCCAGCAGATGATCGACATTGCGGCAACTGATCCTTACAAGCGATATCGAGTGCCCGGCACCAATGTTATTCTCTACGACCTCGGTCCCGAAGATCTCGGGAAGAAGTACATCAACCGGGATGGCTTGCGCGATGCCGGCGTTGACGAACTCATTGACGAGATGATCGACGAGAGTCGGAATGACGGTATCGATAACGATGGAGACTGGAATCCATTTACTGATGATGTCGGTCTCGACGGCGCGCCGAATACCGGTGACTTCGGAGAGGGTGATGGCATACCCACATCGGGTGTTGGAACGCCGTTCCCCGGCGAACCGAACATCGACAAGACTGACGTTTCCGAGGCCGATCAAATCGGATTGACGAACGTCCAGTATCTCGCAGCCGGCGCCATCAACTTCAGCCAGACAGCCGACATCTTCTTCTGGGCGGAATTCATGATCCCCGGTTCATTTGTGAATCCGGAATTGATCGGGACGGGCGAGTACGATCTGTTTGTGTCATCGGGTCTCTTTCCGCTGAACGCCGGACAGATTGAGCGCATTTCTTTTGCGGTGGTTATGGGCAATGCTGTCCGTTGTCCGGGTAATGCGGACTTCACAGGCGCCAAGGCGGATGCTCTCCGCAAGCGCACGTTTGCGCAACTTGCCTACAACGAGGACTACCAATTCGCACAAGCGCCCCTTGAGCCGACCGTGACCGCCGTCGCGACGACAAATGAACGCGGACGCCCCCAAGTAACATTGTACTGGGATGAAGTTGCGGAAAGCTCGGTCGATAGGTTTCTGGCGGGGATCCCGGGCGTCAACGGCCAGGATTTCGAAGGGTACAGGATTTATCGTGCAACGGATCCCGCGTTTCAAGACGCCCAGAAAATCACCGACGCATACGGCAATCCCGCCCCGTGGCTGAAACCTATTGCGCAGTTCGACCTTGATAACGGAATTCGGGGAGATTCCGCGGCAGTTCCTTTCAACGGCGTTGCATTCTATATGGGAGATGATACGGGGATTCAGCACACATGGACGGACACCACCGTGCAGGCCGGACAACTCTACTACTATGCCGTGCGGGCGTACGACCAAGGGTATCGTCCATTGAACATCTCACCGGCGGAAAGCAATCTTCGCCTGAGCATCGATCCGATTACCGGAAAAGTAAAGGACTTCGGCAAGTCCATTGCCATCATAACGGCGGAGGCTCCCGTTGCAGGTTATATGCCTCCCAATGTGAGTGCCATTATACCCGTAGCCGGAACTGCGACGGGTTCAATAGGGTATCGCATCGTTGATCCTTCGAGGGTTCGTGACAATGCAACGTATCGCATCACATTTGAAGATACAGTGCATATCGGGCGATCGGGCGACCCTGACACGCTGCGAACGAAGTTCTACACTCTTGCGAACGCTACAAACACATCACTTCTTGACACACTCATTGCAAGTCGTCGCCCCACACCGACCGGACTGGATTTGCCGGTCGTTGATGGCGTGCAGCTTGTATTGAACAACGACAGGCGGTTCGGAATGGATACAAGCCGTTCCCGTTACAGTCGAAATAATATGTGGAAGGTGGAGATGCAGGGATGGCGCGAGGGATTTGTCATCGGGAAGCAATATCCTAACGACTACAAGATCATCTTCGGGCCGGTCGGCATTGATACGTCCACGACGTATGATCTGGACGGTCAGGGATTCATTGTGCCTGCTGCGCCGGTGAATTTCACAGTGCGGAACCCTACTACCAATGCGAAGGTTAAGTTCGCATTCTTCGAGAAGGATCCTGCCGGCGGCCCCGGAATCTATTCGGGTCAACTCGATCCCTTCTTCCGGGATAATCTCATCATCCTCGAACCGGATGCGGCAAATAACCTTCTCATCTCTTGGGCGATTGTACCGGATTACGACACGGTACATACTCTCTACACGACCGGCGACACGATCTCGCTGGTAACGTTCAAGAGCTTTGGCAGGAATGATGTGTTCGAATATACAACCAGAGCCCAACGTGTCGATAAGCAGCTTGCGGCTAACAGTCTGGACAAGATCAAGGTTGTTCCGAATCCGTACGTGGCGGCAGCAAACTGGGAACCGCGCAATCCGTTCCCCACGGGTCGGGGGCCGCGTTCTATTCATTTCACACACCTTCCGCAACAATGCACGATTCGCATCTACAATATCAGCGGCGAGCTGGTGGCAACAATCGATCATGACAGTCCCTTGCTCAACGGAACGGCGGAATGGAACCTTCTATCCCGTGACCAGTTGCAGGTTTCCTACGGTGTGTACATCTACCACGTGGAAGCACCCGGCGTCGGGCAGAAGGTCGGCAAATTTGCTGTCATCAAGTAGGAAGGGCAATGAACATGAAAACAATGAACAGATACAGTGTACGTGTTATTCTCCTTGCAGTGTCAATTGCCTCTTCCGGTATTTCGCAACCTGTGACCAAGGTCGGTACCACGGCCGCAAAATTCCTCAGCATCCCGGTGGGTTCACGCGCCATCGGCATGGGCGGGGCGTTCACCGGAATAGCGAATGATGCTTCTGCAATGTATTGGAACCCCGGCGGGATTGCGCGCATTTACCAAACGGAGGCGGTGTTCTACCATTCGGACTGGATAGCCGATATTAAGTTCAATTACGGCGGTGTGGTGATTCCGGTCGGAAGTCTGGGAACAGTGGGTCTTAGCTTCACATCGGTTTCGATGGATGATATGGAGCGAACTACGGAGCTGCAGCCCGAGGGCACAAGCCAGTTTTTCAGCGCCGGGAGCTTTGCGGTTGCGGCCTCCTATGCAAAGAATCTGACGGATTGGTTCTCCATCGGCGGAACCGTGAAATACGTGAACGAACATATCTGGAATTCCAGCGCTACCGGTTTTGCGGTGGATATCGGTACGCTGTTCTCCACACCATTCCCGGGCCTTACATTCGGAGCAGGAATTTCCAATTTCGGGACGAAGATGAACATGACGGGAGACGACTTGTTGGTTCCTGTCGGTGTTTCGAACAACAGCGGCTCGAATCAGAACATCAATGCACGACTCGCCACCGACGATTTCGATTTGCCGCTGACACTCCGGATCGGCCTGGCGTACCAGCCGCTGAACGACGAGGATCAGCAACTCACGTTTGCGGTGGATGCGTATCATCCCAACGATAATTCCGAAAGCATCAATATCGGCGGGGAGTATATCGTGTTCGAGCGGATTGTTGCTCTCCGGGCGGGGTACAAGGGGTTGGGGTTGAAAGGATCTGAAGAAGAACTCACGTTGGGCGCCGGCCTGAACTATGAGATCACACCGGGGCTCAGACTCAAGTTCGACTATGCGTTCCAGAAATTCGGCAGGCTGAGCAACGTGAACAACTTTGCCGTAAGCGTCGTTTTCTAATTCCAACATCAATCCATATACAAGGAGGAGGCAGATTTCATATTCGTTGATGCAATTTTCGAATCACCACGTACCAATTCACAATTTCACAACTACAACAACCAAAGGAGGTCAATATGTACAAAGCATGGTCAATTGCCTTGCTGCTGTTTGCGTTCCTGCTGACCGTCGGTAATGTGGCAGAAGCGCAGAACAATGTTACCTTCAATGTGCGCATGTCGATCAAGATGCTGGAAGGATCGTTCCTCCCCGGCAGCGGCGACATTGTGCGCGTTGCGGGGAGTTTCAACGATTGGGGCAACTCGCTCGATACGTTGCGTGATATCGGCACGGTTGACAGTATCTACGAGAAGACCGTCAGTTTGCCTGCAGGCCAGATCCAATACAAGTACCTCAAGACATTACGGGGAGGATTGGATTGGGAAGGCGGCGACAACCGGACGCATGACGTTGTTGCTGGAAACCAAACCGTATCCCTTGCCTGGTTTGACCACGACTCGATCTACACACCTCCCGCAAACGCCAATGTCACGTTTCGTGTCAACATGCGGGTGAAGATGCTTGAGGGTACATTCCGCCCTGATAGCGGTGATATCGTAAGGGTAGCCGGCAGTTTCAACGACTGGGGTAACTCGCTCGATACATTGAGAGACGCGATACCGACCGACAGTATCTACCAAAAAACAGTTTCGCTTACCGTAGGCCAGAACGTTCAATACAAATTCCTCAAAACCCCGAATCGCGGCGGCTTGGATTGGGAAGGCGGCGACAATAGAACGTACACCGTGGAAGCCGGAGATCAAACGCTTCCGGTTGTCTGGTTTGACTACGATTCCGTGGTGAGCGTGCCTGTCAGCGGAAACGTCACGTACCGTGTCGATATGCGCGCATTGCAGCAAATCGGCTGGTTTGTTCCGCCCGGTGATACTGTGCAGGCTCGCGGCGGTTTCAACAGTTGGGGAGGTACGGCTATGTCCTTGAGTGCGCTGACCGGATTGTACCAGCTCACGCTTCCTTACAATGGCTTCTCCGGCGAGCAATCGGACTACAAATTCTTCCTGCAACTCAACCCTGCAACGGCGGAAACACGCTTTCCCGGATTCAGCACGAACAACGATGGTGTGCAGTATGACCATCCGTACACTCGCGGAGATGGAAATCGCAGACTTACGTTTCCTCAAGTAGGCGGCAACTTCAATACGGATCCGTTCTACTTCAGCGACATCCACCGGTTCGGTACGATGAACAATACGACGGATACCTGCCGGGTAACGATCAGCGTGAATATGGGTCCGGCCACTCGCTACATCGACCCGTTCATTCTTGGGACTGACACGCTGTACCTTCAGTGGCAGGATCAGGCTTGGGTCTTTAATCAAGTAGGAAACCAGGGCGGTGCCCCGTTCCCGTTGCGACGCCTCATGACACGCAACGGTCCGACCGACAGCATCTACTCGACTACATTCAAAGTCCAGGGCAGAACGTATTACGGCATGATGTACAACTATGAGTATGTACATGCCGGCGGCGGTTCGGTTTCCGAGGGTGGCGGGCTTGGAACTCAGAATCCATACCGTTCTCGCTTCATCCAGCCGACAGCGGCGAATACATTCCCCGCTACCTATTCGGCTCCGGTAGATCAATGGCAGAAAGCGGCTCCGCTTCCCGCGGAAGTGCCGCCGTACGGGATAACCAACGTTCGTGAGGACAACGCGCCGGGAATTCCGGTTGTCTATACGTTGAACCAGAACTATCCGAACCCGTTCAATCCTTCAACACGCATCAAATACTCGATTCCCGAGAATGCGAAGGTAACGCTCCGTGTATACAACCTGCTCGGCCAGCAAGTGGCAGAGTTGGTAAACCAGGAGCAAACGAGAGGGAACTACGTTGCGCTGTTCGAAGGCCAGAGTCTCGCATCGGGTGTCTACTTCTACCGTCTCGAGACCAAGAATTTCACAGAAACGAAGAAGATGGTTCTGATGAAATAAGCTGTGGGAGGAAGATAAGTTGTACGAAAGGGATGGACTCCGGTTCATCCCTTTTTATTTTCCGGCCTGCGGTGATGACGTGATCTGTTCGATTTGTTGAAGTAGGTCGCGTGCGTCTTCGTTCCTCGGATTGATTGCCAATGCTCTCTGTATTTCTTGTTTCGCGTCAACGAACCTTCCTAACTTTGCGTATGCAACACCAAACAAGTACCTCGCTGCCGAAGCAGCATCGGCCGGGAGCTTGTCGGTAAACTCCCGGTCAGCGTTGAATACAGCTTGAAACTCCTCCAAGGCGTCTTGGGGCCGCTCGTCCTCAAGATATGTCAATCCGAGTTTGATATGAGCGTAAGGGTTATCTTCGACAGCAATACATGCCTTATATACTTCGACTGACTCCTTGCGCTTTCCCTCCATCCGGTAGTAGTCGGCGATACGGAGAAGAGGATTGTAGGAAAAGGGGATTACCCTTGCAACGGCGTTGCATTCCCTCCGCGCAAAATCGTACTGACCGATGCCGGCGTAATACTCGGCGAGCTGATATCTCGCATCGGACCAGGGGATTCTGTTTTGGACGTACTGTAGAGCGAACTCCTCGACGCGGTTTCGTGGAACAAAATTGAAATCCGTTGTGCCCGCCTGAAAAGGCCAACGTCGTTTGAGGAACTCCACTTTCAGCGCGCCGACAATACTGTCGAACTCCGATACCGTCGAGAGTTCCATCAGTTCTCTGTCGCTTGGCTCGTTCCCTTCCGACCACTCCTGTGGCGTTGCAAGAAGTCCACGACTTCTTACCGTCTCGAACATCGTCTTTGCCATCAGAAAATAGCCCTCGATGTTCGGATGCAGATGTTCCAGAATCAGCTCCCCGCCGATGATTCCGCCGGGGGAACGGGCTGCAAACGCGGAATCAGCGCGGGCAACGGGGACATTGTTTTCCGCGCATGTGGTTCGGAGTAGGTGCTGGAATTCCTCGGTTGCTCTGAATCGCAATGCATCTTTGTCCTTTGCTTCTATCAGGGCGGCGAGAGATT
The DNA here is from genome assembly GCA_019637975.1 of Bacteroidota bacterium. Taxonomy (NCBI): domain Bacteria; kingdom Pseudomonadati; phylum Bacteroidota; species Bacteroidota bacterium. Next base: position 46,874 of record JAHBUR010000031.1, read on the forward strand.
CCCTGTATTTATGAGAGGTGAAGAGAGCCTTCCCGAGTTTGTAGTATGCTTCGGCGTTCATGGTATCGAGTTCAGTTGCTTCGCGATACTTCACTGCCGCATCTGCCGGAAGTGTCGCTTCATCCCCCTCACGGATAAGTCGCTTCCACGCGGCGTGATGTTCCCGGGAGGAGTCTTCGTTGAACACCGACACAAACGGGGGATGATCTTTGAGATTGCTCACCAATGTCGTGAAGACAATCGGGACGTTCTTCTTTTTCGCGACATTAATGATTCGCCTGATGTTATCCCGATAGATTTCCTTCGCTTCATGATAGGTCGAAGATCCGAGCGGGATGGTTTTGGTTGCCGCCATTTGCTGCATCATTGTTCCCACGGGTGTGCCTTGTTCCGACGAGAACAATCGGAATACCCACGCATAGCAATCCCTGAGAAGAAGGAACGACTTGAACTTGAGCAGAGTCAGGGTCAAACGCGTCAACAGCGGGCCTCCGGCAACAGCCACCGTCGATCCTACGCCGTACGCGCCGTAGAATTCATTGTGGCCGACGTACAATACAAAGAGGTCGGGTTCGTACCGGGCAAGTTCATCAATAAAATCAAGAACCACGTAGCTGCCGACGGCGGAGAGGCCGACATTGACGACTTCGATATTGTATTGTGGAAGTGCTGCTCTGAGGCGGTCACGCAGGAATCCCGGGGAAGTTGCGTGAAATTCATACGGAAACCCCGCCATTGTCGATTCGCCAAGACAGAAGACACGTTTGGTATTCGGCTGCTTCTTGATCTCAAACGTATCATCCGCTGGTTCGGGAACCGTTGTTCCGGTTTGCGCGAAATAACGATTTGCCACAGACCGGTTGATAGAGTAGAATTCATTCTTTCCAACCTGCCGCCTGACAACAAGGTCAAGGTCGCCGCCATATTCAAAGAGGCGAAGTGTGACTTCGAGCGTGCCGAAGAAGAGGAGAGGCAAAAGAAGAAGTACTGCCGAGAAGAGAATCTTTCGGGAGGAAGGCAGTTCAGCAGAGGAGCGCGGGTCACGTTGTTTCCGACGTTTTTCCAAATCAGGTACCCTTCGCGGTAAGGAGATCGAGCAATTCACGTGCGGGGGTAAAACCCGGACTTGCTTGAACGGCTTCCCGAAGCTGCTCCAACGCTTTTGCGCGCTGTTGTGCGCGCAAGTGTGTTGCCGCAAGAAGATACAGAGCCTCGGCCTTCTGATCGGGGTTTGATGAGATGCCCACGGCGTTCTGCAAAAATGGTATTGCTACCTCCGGTTCGAGAGCGAGAATGCCCAATGTCTTGTACGCAAACCACGTCTTCTCGACATGCAACGAACGCAGCAATACCGACGCGGCTTCCTGGTTTTGTTGCTGCTTGAGGTACGCTTTGGCCAAGAACAGGTAGGGCGATACATTCAGCGGCAACAATTTCATCAGCGTACGGTATTCACGGATTTCGTTCTCAATATCGCCGCGTCGTTCGTGGTATTGCGCTGCCCTGACGTGAGCTTGCTCCCAAGTCAAGTTTCCTTTTGTCCATTCATGAACGATCAAGCCCAAAGTGTCGGTGTGTGCCGGAGGCGGGACAGGCTTGTCAACGTCAGTGAATGGCCATGACGACGTAAGAACTTGTATTCTACGTTGCGCGGCAAGACGGTCAAGCTCTGTTACGGTTCGACCCTCCCACAACAACTCGTCCGGCGTGGCCGCCCTCCGGTTCCATTCCTCTTGAGTTGCCATGATTTTATGCCAATGCATCATCCACTGATACTCTTTGGCAATCAGGAAATTGCCGAATTCTGTCGGGTGAAGGTGTTCGAGCAACAGTGTCTTTCCGATGAGAGAATCCTCGGCGTTGGCGCGAAACTTCCTCTCTATATCAACAAAGAACATTGTGCTCTCGTCGGCAACTTCACGCATGATTGTATTCAAATCCGTGCTTGCTCTGAATCGCAGCAGATCAAGGTCACGCGCCTTGGTGTATTCCCGTAGCGCGTCGGGCTTCTGGCCTGATGAATCGAGACTCTGAGCAAGCAGAAAGCGCGCATCGGCACGAAGTGAGTCATACGTTGTTGCTTCCACGAAGTTCGTGACAGCGGATGAGAAATTCCCATTTCGAAGGTCGTTGAGTCCGCTTTTGTATACATCATCGAACATCCGCTTCCGGTCTGGTGTAAGGTGGCCGGAAGGTTCAGATACGAATGGCGGCTGGTCACGCAAGTTCGATACCTGCGAGCCGACTAAGACGGGAACGCTATGCTTTCGGCAGAGCTCTCTCAGGTCGACAAGGTTTTGCCGGTAGATGGCGTGAGCCTGCCAATATTCTTCGTTTCCATAAGCGACGTATTGTCCTTTCGCAAGCTGCTCCATCATAGTCCCTCCGGTCTGCTGCGGTGGGGTGTCTTTCCTAAATAACGAGCCTGCCGTGAAGTAAGCATCGCGCATTACGAGGAATATCTTGAGATGAACAGCTTTGAGATACAGCCGGGTCAACCAGCGGGTTGAACCAAGAGTTTCGTTTGACGAGATGCCGAGAGCGCCGTAAAACTCGTTGTGGCCATCATAGACTATCAAGAGATCGGGTTTGTAGGGGAAGATATCCTCGGCAATGTCGAGAACGGTGAAACTATTCGTTGCAGTCATCCCGAGGTTAATTACCTCAATATGACGTTCGGGGAACTTTGCGTGCAGACGATCCCGAAGGTGCGCGGAGAAAGCCCCGCCGAATTGATAGGGGAATCCTGCTGTGGTTGAGCCTCCAAGACAGAAGATCCGGTACGTTGTGTCCGGCTTGCTTGCCAAAAAATAGTCAGGCGCCGTGCTGGGATTGAAGGTGATTGAGGAAAAATATCTCGAAGCAACTTGAGGGTTGACGATGCAATACTCCGTTCCGTTGTGAGTTTCCTTGTTAAATAGACTCAGGTTCGGTCCATAACCGAAGACCCGGAGGGAGCCTTCCGCAACGGCCAACAGAATTACCGGAGTGAGAAGCGTAAGGATGGCAAACGCCCGCTTCTTGCTTGATGGGAGAGTAGCGTGTTCCGGCTCGTTTCGGTTGGTTGCGTTGGAGGGACGTTTCTTTTTCATTGCGTGTAAAATATGGATTCTCTCAACCGAAATCCATCGGCAACCGTATGCGGATTACGATAGCGCTCGTTAACGGTGATGCTCGAGTTGAGCGAGCAATGCCACTGCCGGTTGAAAATCCGGAATCAAGTTGAGTACCGACCTCAGTTCGTTTCGGGCCCGTTGAATGTCGTTCGATTTGAACAAAGCTGTCGCGAGCATGTGGCCACTCTCGACGCGATCTGCTGTTGTGGAACTGAGGTTGATGGCTTTTTCAGAATGGTGAATAGACTGTCCGAATTGCCCCTCCTTAAGGTAAATGTCCCCCAGCATCTTGTGTGCTGAAAGAGTCGGTTCGAGATCGAGCGACATCAAAAGAACGGTGGTAGCTTCGTATGCGTGATCCTGTTGAAGTGCGAGTCGCGCCAAACTGAGATACGGTTGTACATCCAGCAGCGGCAGTTGATTGATGATTGTCCGGTATTCTCGTCGTGCTTTCTCCCATTCTTTTCTGTTCAGAT
>JAHBUR010000032.1 GCA_019637975.1 Bacteroidota bacterium
TGACGAGTATGTGCTGCAGCTGACGGAAGAGGAAAAGATGTTCTGCTCGTCATACAAGGAAAGCGTCGGCATCAGGAAGGATGAATTGGTTGTCGGGTTCAATACGGGCTGTTCTGAACTCTATCCCAACAAGAAAATGACCATTGACCAGCATGTACAACTCATTGAGAGCCTGTGCATGCTCGATCATGTCAGGCTGGTACTTGTCGGAGGACCCGAAGATACCGAACGCAATGCAGAAATCGTACGCCGGGTTGGAGAGAATGTGATCAGCACGCCGACCACCGAAGGAGTCCGGCGGGGTTTATGCTACGAGAACATTTGCGACGTAATCATTTCAGGGGATTCGTTCGGGATGCACGCCGCGGTTGCGTTGAAGAAACATGTTCTCGTCTGGTTCGGCGTCAGTTGCTGGACGGAGATTGATTTGTACGAGAGAGGGGAGAAGTTCATACCTCACGGACTGGCATGTTCCCCCTGCTGGAAGCGTTCGTGCCCGTACAATCTTGAGTGCATCCACATGATTGATCTGGAAGGAATCGTTGCCGCTGTGAAGCGGTTCCACGCTGCGTGGAACGAGAAGAAGGCTAGAGCATAATCCCGGACGTCCGTACGGGCATCACTTCCCGACGATATAGTCTTCGAATTTCTTCGACAGATAATGATCTTCGGCGATGAAGGAGATGATTTGCTTGAACTTCTGCGCGTCAGCAAATCCCGGATATATCGTGATCGGTTCGGAATCGGATTTCAGAAAGAGTGTGCTGGGGTATCCGTTAATGCCGAACGCCGCCGCAAGCTCACGCTCGGTGTATTGCTGATTCCTATAGTTGATCTTCTTTGACGATTCCGCGTTGAGCTTGATAACAACGTAACTCTTGCTCAAGTAGTCGGCGACATCGTTGTTTGCGTACACCTGCGAGTCCATTTTCTTGCACCAACTGCACCAATCGGTGTACACATCAACCAGAACCTTCTTGTTGGATTGTTGTGCTTCCGCTATTCCCTCGTCAAACGACCTCCACTGCAGAAGAGATGTGCCGTTGGCTGTTGCCGACTTGAATTGAAAACCGATAATGGCAGTGAACACAGCAAGAACAACGCCTGTGATTATTCGTGTCCGGGTGGTTGCAGTCATGGAACTCTCCTGAAATGTCATAAACGTACACTCTGCCTGTTTGATGCTGTGACGGCTCGAAAGGGTCAGTGTTTCGACTATAACTTCAAACTCAACGAAAACGTGTGCCCGCTTCCGAGGTCAGAGGAGAGGGGGGCAAAGCCGTAATCGAGGCTGAACATCCCGTATTCAACGCCGAGCCCTGTACTGAAGCCGCGGGCATTCGAGCCGAGTTGATAGCCCGCGCGGGCTGCAACAATTCCATTGAAAAGCCACTCGCCTCCCATGTTTACATAGGTCTTCTTTTCGGGGAAGATGTGCAGCAGATCAGTGGCAATAGTAAGCCGCGATGTCATGCTTTCCAGTTCGGCAACGTACGCCGGGCCTGCACGAAGCAGTGAAGGGAGGGTGATGTTCTCGTTCCGAAGATTGTTTGTGCTGCCGAGATTGGCCAATGCCAATCCGAAGGTCAGGTTTTCAATCGGGGTGTTGTATTGGGCGCCGATGTCGAATGCGAAGCCGTTGGCTTCATCCACAAAAATCTTCTCGTACAAAAATTTTGCTGTTATTCCGATTGCCAGATCGTCGGAAAAGTGGCGCGCATACGACAAACCGAGAGAGTAATCTCTTGACGAGAACGTGCCCTGCGGAGTGCCCGGTCTTGTCCGGATCTCAATGTCCGAAACTGTTGCCGTGTTTACCGAAACCCCCAATGCGCTTTCATCGTTCAGATTGACCGTTGCGCCGAGGAACTGCGAGCGAACGTCCTGAATCCACTCCTTATGCATCAGCAGAATGTGTGCGTTCGTCCCTTCGGGCACCATCAGGCCGGCAGGATTGTAGTGCGTAGCTGCAGCGCCTGAGATTGTCGCACTCATGGCATCGCCCATCGATACGGCGCGGCCCGAAACGCCAAACTTCAAAAATGCAAGACCGGACTTCCCGACTTGTGCGTGAGCGGCATACGGCGTCATCAACAACACGAACGCAAGTGCGAAGAGGATATTTTGGGGGTACTTCATCATTTTTCTCGTTAGAAGATAACAGAAATCGAAATTATGTGCATGCCCGAAGTCGCAAACGGTTCGACGACAAATGCGTAATTGATTGCCGGAGTCCAATCATCAAAACTCCTGCGGGCGGAGAATCCGAATGCAGGCCGCACGCCATTTCCTTTCTCCTTCAAATCAACTCTGTCAATTCCCGCTCTGACACTGACTTCAGGAATGACCGGCACTTCAACTCCGGCCTTGAGCATTACGGTTGATTGATTTGTGAATTCGACGTCAACTGCTGCAATGCCCAGACTGTCCGGTAAGGTATATGCCGCCCCGACTGTGTAAAGCCGCGGGAACTTGTCATCGGTTTGCGTTCCGTTCTGGCCGTAAATGGCGTTGGTGTTCCACGAGTATTTTGAGAGGAGATCGCGGATTGTCGCGCCGAGCGTGATCGTGCTGCTCAGCGGGAACAAGGCGCCAATATCAATTCCGAATGTGCTGGAGTTGACGTCGGTGTACAGGTGATGATAGAGATACTTGACATTGAAGCCGATAGCGAGTCCGTTCTTCATCTGCGTTCCGAATCCGAGAAAGACCTGATTCTCGGATGTCTTCAACGGCCCGGTCGGTTCACCGTCCGAATCACGTCCGTCAATGTTGCTGACGCCCGAGTTGATGATGCCCGCAGAGATGCCCGCGTTGCCCTTCAGCGGTTGCGCAAAACTGAGGAAGTTCAGTCGGCGATCGAACGCGAGAATGCCGAAGGATGCGGAGATGTTCCGGTATCCGGCGAACGGCAACGCCGCCGGGTTGTAGTACCCGACAGCGTCGCCGCCGGTCACAGCCGTCAGGGCATTTCCCATTCCCATTCCCCGTGCACCGAAACCCATACGACTGTACGTTCCTGCCGTTCCGCCAAGCTGCGCCAAAGCCGATGACACGAGTACGAAGCAGAGTATGAGGAAAAAGAGAATGCGAGTAAACATCACTGTTGGGTGTGGTTTCATTGCAGCACCATCACCTTTCCCCAGGTCGGGTCGGCGCCGTCAAGCGTGACGCGGTAGAAATACACTCCGTTGGCAACGATACGTTTAGAATCATCCCGCCCGTCCCAGATTTCGTCATGCTCACTTGTTCCGGATCGGGAGGCGTCCTTGACAACGGTTCGAACGCGATTCATTCCGAAATCAAACACTTCGACTGTCACGTTAGCCGTTCGCCCGCCGGTGCTGTAGTGAACGCGGGCAACCTCTTGCCTGGGAGAAAACGGATTCGGGTAGATGTACGTTGCCGAAGTGTTGCCGACGGGACGGAATGCCCGCAGTACATGCCACGTTTGCCCGAACGGGTTAGTCGCGTTATCGGTCGTCTTGACAAGTCCATCGCCGCTGCCGCCATACACGGTATCGCCCGACACGCCGACGCTGAAGAATGCTTGAGACGTAATTCTGAACCCGGTCGCCTTGTCGATAATCGTGCCGGATTGAGTCCATGAAAATCCCCCGTCGTCTGTCCGGAAAATCCCCTCATCGGTTGCGACATACGCGATAGAATCCTTGAATGCGATATCGTACGCCTTCACGCCGTGCAGGAAGTTCTTCCAGATTCGGCCGCCGTCATCGGTGTAGCTGACACCGAATTGTTCAGTTTGACCCTCTGCTTTCCAGTTTGTACACCAGATCCGCTTTCGTGACCCGAGCTGTTGGCCGTTGATGGCGATTACCCAGTTGCCGAGTATGGGGGAGGACTGATTCTGTGCCGCGAACTTCGTCCAACTCACGCCGCCGTCGGTTGACTTGTTGATGCCTCCTGCGGTTCCGCACCAGACGGTTGTGTCATCTTCAAGATAAACGGAGAATGCAAGAAAGTTGTTGTTCCTTCTCGGGTCGACAGTATATCCGCCGAGCGCATCTTCGGGCGAAATGGAGTTTCTGATGTCTGATGGAAGAACTGTCCGTACCCAGGTCAGCCCGCGATTTGTGGATTTGCGCAGCCCGCTTGACCAACTTGCAATCCAGACGGCATTGTCGTCGAACGCAAGATCGAATGTTACATTCTGCTCGGGGACGATAATGGGCAGAAAGTAGATTTGATTCGATCCGTACGTTACGATGCTATCGTTGGCTGGGTCGAGTGTTTGCGGGAGTTGAGTCCAGCTAACGCCATTATCCAGTGAGTACGTGTACCCGGAACCTGTTTGCACCCGTGCGCTTGCATCGGTAGGGGAGGGCTTTGAGAAGCCGGTTGCTGTCCAGATAGTGTTTCCTTTCACGGCAAGAGAGAAGATGCCCGGATTTGCGAACTGAAGAACGGAGCGGAAACTCTCCCACGAAAGTCCGCCATTTCCCGTTCGGGCAAGTCCTTTACTCGTGCCAATGAAAACAGCCGTGCCTTCTGTTGCTATTTGAGAAACTGAATTGCTGGGGAGGGCGCTTAAGCTCTCCGACTGGCTGGCATCAAGTCCGAATGACCTCATGCTCATTACTTGCGCCGACATTGGCCATACGCCGGCCAGGAGCAACAGACTGAGAAGGGAAGAATAAAGCTTCATGTTCATCGGATAGTGAAGAATCGTTGGATGGTATTGCTTGTGTCTCCTTGCGAGTCAATAGCCTGAAAGGTGATCAACCGTGTCGAGCGTGTGTTCGAAGGTGTAACGGGCAGAAGTATCGAGTATTTTCCGTCGCCGGCAACGTCATCGCCCGTTGAAAGGGGCGTAGGAAACCCCTCGAATGTGTTGCGCCCGATGCCGCCGTCATCTTTCAGGAAGAACTTGGTTGTCAGGGTATCCCGCAGGAAAAACACCTCAGCAATATCGGCCAGCCCGTCCGAGTCGGACACGGTCGCAGTAAACTGTACAGTGATGAATCCTGTTGTCGGTAAATCAACCGTGTCGGGAGACGTTGCGCTCAGCAGTCGCGGAGCAGAGTTTCTTCTCGTCAGCGCGAGACGTCGCTCGATGATGTTGCTGACGTGGCCATCCTGTGACGTGGACCAGAACTTAATGCGATAGCGCCCGGCAAGGGTTCGCGGAATGGCGAAGTCGAACTTCCCCGAGAAAATCCCATCGTTGGCTGTCACATCCGGTGCAGACCCGTCATCCCGCAATGAGATTCGTGCAACTTCCTCAGTTGTGGTCGGTCGGAGAATAGCGGCAACAACTTCTTGTGCTCTTCCAGTGGCAGCGGTTCCAACACTGACTACTGTGCTGACTTGATAGAGATTGCCGACCGGAACTAGATTATCAAGAAAGATGCTGTCGGGGGTTGCTGATGCAGTACTGAGAAACGGACTCTCTGTTGGCACATCAATCGTGCCGAGGCTGTTCTTCTCGCAAGCCAAAAGAAGAATTGCGAGTATCGGCACCAGCAGGTATGGGATATGTTTCATGAATGGATTCTCTCGTGTCCTCATAACAGAAAAGCCGTGCATCCGTTGTCTGTTCGTCCGAAGAAAGTACTTCGGAATTGACAATGAAAGCCCGGCCCTGGAGTTGCTGTTTCTACGTGAATGCATGTGTTGGTAATATCCTGCCTCTTAACCCTAAAAGCGTACCAACACTGCGATAGATTTTCCGTGTTCGTTATTGATATGAACTGTTGAGAAGTTATTCAAATGCCATTCGAATGTCAAGCTGATTTTCCATTACAGGATATAGGAAATAGGAACGAGGGAGATACACCCGACAAAAATGACTGCACACAACCAGCCCAATGACCTGCGGGTAGGATCGAGCGGCGTATCGTCCTCAATCGGCGGTCGGTGCATCTTTCCCCTCCGAATCATAAAGATGAGAATCATAGCCCAGATGAACCAGCCGAACCATCCGTATTCAAAATCGATTCCGATTTCTCGCAACATTCCTGACAGTCCGAGGACTACCAATATGACAAGAAACGCTTGCGCAATGGTGTGGTATCGGGTTCCGAACATCGAATAGGAGATGTGTCCGCCATCGAGTTGCCCGACGGGGATGAGATTCATGGCCGTTACCAGCATCCCAAACCACCCGACACAGAGAAATGGATAGTGGTAGATTTCGTTCATGGGCGGAATAAATACGCCGGGCGGAGCAAACACTTCCCGAAACAATGAAAGAAACAACGTGTTGCCGAAATGCAGTCCGCCATCCGGTATTGTAGTAAGGAGCGCGTACTCCGGGTGGATGGAATAGAGATACTCCTTGGATGGCAGAGTCTGGAATCCGACAGCCAGGATAATTGCAGTCGCAACAAACCCTGCCAGCGGCCCGGCTACGCCGATATCAAACAAGACTTTTCTCGAAGGGATAGCAGACCGTAACCTGATTACCGCCCCCATCGTCCCGAAAGGATTGAGGAGGAGGAACGGAGGAAAGGGAATGTAGAATGGAAGCGTTGCTTCAACCTTGTGGTATCGTGCAGCGAAGTAATGACCAAACTCATGCGCGCTGAGCATGATGAGAATCAAGACAGAGTAGGTTAACCCTGACGAGAAATTGGTCAGCTCAAGTGAATCCTTGGCAAGCCAATCGACGCCGGCAAGAGTTGTTGTGAAGAACGTGAGGCCAAACAGAATGATGTGAACGGCATAGCGTTTCCATTGACTGAATTCGGATTGTGTTTCACCAAAATCTTGGTCCATGCGCTTCGAAAAGTGAATCGTTCAGAGTGTGAGAGTAGTGTCCTGTAAAAATATACAGAAAAGAAGGAAATAATCTAAGCCATAACGCCTGCAAACAAAAAAGGCCACCGGGCAAACGCCGCGTGGCCTAGGCATTTCTTATTCTGAACGACTTACGGTCTGGGCGGGTCCGGGATGTTCATAACACCGCTCTTCGGACGGGGTGGATCAGGAATGTTCATAACGCCGCTTTTGCTCAAGGCATTTGAGATAGCGATGTTTGAGATTGCAACGATTGCAAGCGTCACCAGAAGTGACCGAAAGCGCTTTGTTGTTTTCGACATGGACAGCTCCCCTTTGTTTGGTTGTTGTTGGTTAGGTTATCGGTTTCCTTTTGGAAATCTTCATGGTTGATCTTCTAACTGCACGGGTTGGAAACAGAACGGCTGGCAAGACTGGCAGGGGGAAACACGGGAACACACCGGGAGCGATGTCTGTACAGAAGGAAAACTCCGCTTGTCAAACACACTACAGAAGTTTCCCCCATTCTTCTTAAGCGTATCAATACTCGAGCTTTTTGCCTGCCCCAATATATTGAAGATGCATCGTACTGTCAAATAGAACTTAGAAATTACTGCTGTAACCTATGTTTATAACGATTCCCTCACAAAGAATAGCAGATATTTTGAAATAAATAGCGTTTGCTATTGACTTGCATTGCGACGTTCGATATATTTTTACCGTTACTCCCAAAGGGGATCTTGCCGATGAGTTTTGCGAAAAGGATATTGGTACTGTGGCTCGCAGTTATTGCAGTCGTGGGCATGTCATATTCATGGCCGCATTTTGAAATAACAGCAATCCAATTCTTGGGGAACTCGCTTCAATTCTTACTCCTCATTCTCTCAATAGTGTTGGTCCGCTTTGAAACCGTTCGCAAAACGAAGTTCATCTTCGTCAATTTTGCGGCGCTCTTTGCGATGGCCGTTTTCTTTCATTTTTACAACTTCGTTGGAACTGCGTTCTTCGTTGGTGATCCGAAGGCGCGATTGTATTATTTCCAGTATGTTTCTCATGCGCTGTACTTCTTTCTGCTCGCGTTCGCGATTTGTTATGTGACAATCGATTTGCTCTTCCGTGATTTCAAGATCATTCAGAAGTACTTTCTCACTATCGCAATCGTTGGCGGATTCTTCGCATACTACTACTATCCGCAACTTGCGGATTCGCAATATCTCTATAAGACACACGAAATTGCCGAGTGGAAAGAACTTGACAAGGCTTCTGCCCAATTCGCCCGGGAATTTGAAACAATCCCTGCTCACACGGAACTTGCTTCATATCTGAAGAATGTTGAAGCGCCTTTGTTGAACGCATTGCCTGAAGCCGATCGGGTTCTGAGAGTCGAGGAATTGTACCCGTACCTCTCCGGATCCAACTACAAGAACTTGTTGTTGAAGCCGATTTATCTCAGTTCCATTTATATGTGTGTGCTGACGGTCGGCCTGATTCTTCTCTTCTTCGGATATCAATACAAAAAAGATCCGCCCCAAGGAGCATACATTGAAAAGATGATGTTCTTTTTCCTGATGTTCTGCACGCTGGAAGTGTTTCACGCGTGGACATTCATCAAAACTATTGAGTGGCAGAACGCTCTCCAGATTTTTGAAATAGGGCAGTTTTTGTCGGCTGCTGTTCTTGGTATAATTGCTGTTTTCTTCGCCCTTCGCCTGCGGTTCATTCGCTCGGCGTACGGCGAGTTCTACGAACACGAAATCATTGAAAGTCCGTCAACCATCACGCGCTGGAGAGATTCGTTGGACAACCTGGTCATTGCCCACTTCTTCAAGCGCAACACACTCGTCGGACGAATGCTGGTCGATCCAAAATTGAAAACCAAGTAAACGCGAACCAAGCACCTCTGTTCAGGTCCCCTGCACAAACAAGCAGAGCGTGCCGTTCCAACCATCATCAGTAAGGAAGGTTCTATGGAATCAAAAACAGTTCTGGGAGACAAGAAGGCAGGGGGTGCTTTCGAATATCCTATCGTCGGTAAGAGCAAATCCACCGAACAGTTGATACGCTCGATTCAGAAACTTGCCAAGAGCCGGCGTGATGTCGTTATCGTCGGCGAAGCGGGAGTTGGCAAGGGAGCTGTAGCGAAGAACATCTATCACATGGGCAAGGCCGAGTTGAAGAACGGCAGCTCCGAACAACCCTTCATGTCGATCAACCTTTCGGTGGTTGACGACAGGGAACTTGAGGCGATGTTGTTCGGATTCGATCGCGGAGTCGAGGGATTGCCGTATACATCGAAGCGCGGGTTATTCGAGCAGGCGAACGGTGGTACCGTTTTAATTGAGGAGATTGAGGAAGCAAGCTTCCGCAACCAGATGAAGATTCTCAACTTCGTCAACGAACGCAAGACCCGCCGTATCGGTGGCGAGGCGAAAGAGAATGTCGACATTCGCCTGATCATTACTATGAAAGATGATCCTGCACAGCTTGTCGAAAAGCGGAAGTTGCTGGAAGACCTGTACGCCCGCGTGCTCGAATTCGAAAAAGTCGAGATTCAGCCGTTGCGTCAGCGCGCAGAAGATATTCCGCTTCTCGTCAAACATTTCACCAGTGAAATCTGCCGTGAACTCGGACTCGGTGAGTTGGTGATCGACATTAATGCAATTGATGTGTTGGTCCGTCAGCCGTGGAAAGAGAATATTCGCGAGCTGAAGGCTGTCGTTGACAAGTCCGTACTCTTCTCCAACGAAGGGCGATTCTCGCTGCCGCCGGAACTGGTCGATGAAAAGACAGAAGTAGTAAAGATGATCAACAACATTATGGCAGGTCAGGAATTCGTCCTCGATAAGTCTCTCGATGTGATTGAGAAGGGAATTATCGAACGGTCGCTTGACAGATTCGGCTTCAACCAATCGAAGGCTGCGCAGTTCCTCGGAATGACGGAACAGACATTCCGCTATAAGTTGAAGCGGCTCGGTATTGCCAGCGCTCGATCGAGGGGATAATACACATACAGTGACGTGATCACGAAACGCCTTCCGGATTCACAGGAGGGCGTTTCCTTTCTAACTAACGGAATACCCTATTCTTCCAGGACACTCTTCTGTTGAGCAAGACGATGGGAGGGAAGAGAACTACGTAGACAATATAGTACACCTCGAAGGGTACGAAGTACAGGATCAATCTCATCTTCCGGAAAGTGGTCAATGCCGGCCGGACAAGCATGAAATCTGAAAGTACTTTGACGGCATAGGCCGCCAGAACGGCGATGACATTTCCGGCCAAGAGATTTATGACCAGAAGTGTTTTGAATAGAAACCCTGTTGCAAACAACGCAATGCTCTTCAAGTCCATGTCAGCGCCACCAATGAACCAGCGTTTCTTCTGCCGATACAGGCCTGCCCAATCCTCGCACGGCATGCTTTGTACCAGCGTTGATGCATCGACGGGAAATTTTGCCTTGTATATGCCCGTCGACATTACTGCATGAAATAGGGCATAATCTTCAGTTATACTGAAGGGAATGTTCCGGTAGCCGCCGACCGCTTCGTATGCTTTCCTTCTCACGGAGAGATTATTGCCGACAGCCGTAACCGGGAAATGCAGGCGGATTGTTGCAGCCGCAATCGAGAACAACACAAACCAATCCAAGGCCTGAATTGCTTCAAACAATGTTGAGGCCCGAAGCGAAGTGAAACCCGCAACCACACCCACGTTCGGCTCGTTATAGTACTTCACGGTTTCTTCAACCCACCGTTCCGGAACGATGCAATCAGCATCCGTGAAGAAAATGAACTCGCCTGTTGTTCTCTCGATGCCCTGCGCGACCGCATTGGTCTTTCCTCTGAGATGTCCGTCAGGATCGGGGATTGAGGTATGTGATTGTATGAAAGGGAACCTGACGGCAAACTCTTCAATAATCTCGTGCGTTTTGTCGGTCGAGCGGTCGTTCACAACGAGTATTTCGAGAAGTTCTTTTGGATATGACAAGTGTGATAGAGATTCGAGGCAGCGACGAATATTCTGTTCTTCGTTTCGTGCTGCAACGATAATAGAGACTGTCGGTCTGAACGAACTATCAAAGGAATATCGGGCGCGATGAGCACCGATTGCGAATATGCAAATTTGAAGCGCGTACAGAATCCCGAACAGAACAAGCAGTTCTACAAGCATGAAAGAAGGAAAATGGTAACGAAGGAACTTCTCATCAAATTTAAATTACTCAAAATGTGCTCGCCACGCAATCTCGCCAAATGGAGTGAATGATGTCCGGTTATTGCATTTCAACCAACAGTTGAATATGTTGTTGCAGTGAAACAATTGTTCTCCCCTATATGAAGCGCAAGTATATTGCCACGGTTGTTCTTTCTGCGTTCCTTCTGCATTCCCCGGGTTGCGATAAAGGAATCGCCCCGCTCAACATTCCTCCTATTGATCCTAATGCACCTACCGGATTTGGCGGGATCATCTACTTTACGAATTGGCCGACCGACAGTGTTGACATCAAAGTGCAGGAACTCCGCATTGCTGCGTTCAAGGAAGCTCCCGTTGACACAACAGGTCTCTTTTTCGAATTCTTAAGAGGAAATGTGATCATCTATCCTCCCGTGGGAACGACTGCATACAGCAAGCGAGACAGTTCCGGGAGACTCCGCGATTCGATTCATTATGAGATTTACCTCAGGCCCGGCGTTGATTCTCTTCCCGCAACGTACACCTACATCGCAATGGCGTGGCGTGATGGGCCGAATGTTTTTGCAGATTGGCGTCCGGCAGGACTCTACACAACCCAGCCGGGTACTTTCAATCCCGGTTCCATCACCGTCACTCGTGGAAGATTCATTCAGAATATCGATATTCGGTGCGACTTCCGAAACCCACCACCGAGGCCATGGCAATGAAAATAACTATAGGATTTCTGATATTGCTCTTTGCTTCGGTGACGTCTGTGGCGGCGAGCGGTTCAATAGTGGGCACGGTTGTGGGCAAAGACGGGAATGACCACCTTGTCGGGGTGAATGTGCTGGTTCAAGGCTCTGTACGCGGTGCCTCGACAAATACCGACGGCAAATATCGCATAGCCGATGTAGCTCCCGGAACCTATACACTCATTTTCTCGCTTATTGGATATCAACGCGAAACTGTGGCGGGCGTAATCGTTCAGGATGGACAGGAAACGGTCGTGAACGTGACTTTGCGTGTACGACCTGTCCAGACAGACCAGGTCGTCGTTACGGCAAACAAGCGGGAACAATCGTTGCAGGACGTTCCCGTGAGCATTTCAGTGATGGATGCGGCAGAAATGCAATCACGCAATCCTCAGACGATCGAGGATGTCATGCGTTATATTCCCGGTGTAAACATAACCGGCGGACAAGTGAATATCCGGGGATCAAGCGGGTACACAAAGGGCGCGGGAAGCCGCATCGTAATGCTGCTTGATGGGATCCCGTTCATTGCAGGTGATACGGGAGAACTCATCTTCGAGCAAATTCCGGTCGGTCAAATTGATCGGATCGAAGTCGTGAAAGGGGCAAGTTCGGCGTTATATGGCTCCAGCGCGCTGGGAGGGGTCATCAACATCATCACAAAACCCATTCCGGAGAATCCGGAGACCTTTGTCAGAACCTATGCCGGTGTTTACAACAAGCCATCATATGACAGGTGGAAATGGACAGATCGGAGATTGGGGTTTGCAGGATTGTCGCTTGGCCAGACCCTGAAAGTGGGTGATTTTGGCCTCGCACTTTCGTTGAGCAGACAGGCAAATGACAGTTACCGCGCAAATGATTTTTCACGACGATACAACGTGTATGTGAAAGCGCGACAAGATTTGCCGTCCGACAATTCCATCACAATCAACTTCGGGTTGCTTTCGCAGCACCGCGGCCAGCACAATTGGTGGCGCAATATTGATTCCGCTCTCCTTACTCCCTATGTCCAGCGTGACGACGATGTGAATTCAAGCCGCTACTTTGTGAGCAGCCTCTATAACGATGCTTTATCCGATAAGTTCCTTTTATCAGTGAAGGGATTGTGGTATCACAACGACTGGAAATCCACGACGTGGCACGATTCTCCCCAACCTCGTTGGACAGACATCCAACAGTCGATCTCCAACGACTATCGCGCCGAAATTGGAATGACAGCATTCTTAGGGAGTGACCATACCGTAACGAGTGGCGTGAGCGGTCAGTTTTTCACAGTGGATTCGCCCACTTCACTCTTTGGCAAGCACTCAGGATGGTCTGCCGCTCTTTTCTCTCAAGATGAATGGAGCATTACCGACCGCTTCTTGCTCACTTTCGGTGCTCGCCTCGATATTCAGGATATCGGACTTATCGATGCGAAACCACAGGTAAATCCCAAGGTTGCGCTCTCGTACAAGCTTGACGAGGGAACTACGCTTCGCGCTTCCTTTGGGAGGGGCTTCAGGGTTCCCTCTGTTGGCGAGGTGTTTATTGCCCTTGATCTTGGTGGCGGAATAAACACGTTGCCGAACCCTGACCTCAAAGCAGAAAGAAGTTCTTCCTACGAATTGGGTATCGTTCATCAGCTGAATGGATTGGGAACGCTGGATTTTGCCCTGTTCAGAACCGACTACAGCAACCTGATAGAGCCTACGCCGTTTCAGGACGCCGGCGGTAGTTACAAAGTGCAATGGCAGAACACGCCCAAAGCCCGGGTTCAGGGATTCGAAACAGCTTGGAAGATTGGGTTCTTCGAAGGCGATCTTCTGTGGAATGTCGGGTATACGTATGCGTATGCAGAAGACCTCACTCCCCGGAGGTTTTTAGGGTTGGATAGTCTTGTGAACGCCCGGCCGAACAACGTGCTGCCGTACCGGCCGAAGCACGTGCTCACAACCGGAGTTCAGGGACGGTTCGGAATCCTCCGGGCGAATGTCGATTTCCGGTATATGAGCAAGGTTGACCGTGTGTTCGATCTGTTTGTGAATACGCGGGATTTTTTCATTCCGAATGCTGATGCGAGAGACAAGATTCTCGTTACTGACTTCAGGCTCGGTGCAGATTTTTCCTCCTTCGGAGTTCCTCTTTCCGCAACGGTTCACGTCAATAACGCATTCCGCTACAATTATCTTGAGTTGACAGCAAATATGTCGCCGCCCCGGAATTTTGTTCTTGTGGTCGAGGCGCGGTTGTAACAGCCTTCAAACGGATTATACACTGTCGGGAGTGGGTGTTGTTTCTTTGACAGTACCTGAGTGAGTACGACTGATTTCAATAACAAAAACACAAACACTGAGGAGGTAGAATGAGATCTCTGATGCGATACGTAATGCCGGGGTTGCTTTGCACGATCTTTATAGTGACTGCCGGCGCCCAGATTACGATCAATGATGTAGACGTTAATCGCATTCTTGCACCGGGAAACATGGTTGTGAATCGCAATGATAACGTCGCGACATCCTTCAACGTCGGGTCTCCCGGTCTCAACTCGTGGAACTTCAGCGGGCTTCAGACCTCGACGTTTCAAGTGTATAACAGCGTCTTGGCGTCGGGTACGCCCTTCATTTCGAACTTTCCCGGGGCAACACATGCCGCCCGGGTGGATACGAATTTCGAAGGTATTAACGGGACTGTCTACCAATACCTTCAATTGAATGCAACCGGCTTGCGAAATTTGGGAAATATGGCGCGTGCAACGCCATTTCCGTTTAGCACCATCGAATTGAGAACTACCGTAACGCCGGCTGAAATCGTGTACGCACTTCCGGCAACACTCGGTACAGTTTGGAATACCGCTTTCTCCAACAATACCCGGGTTACACTGAACGGTCAAGAAATTTCGAATACAACGACAACTCACGACGCAACGTACACCGTTGACGGGTATGGCACAATGCTGTTGCCGAATAGCGTCAATTCCATTTATGCGTTAAGAATTCGAAAGCTGAATTTTTATAACGGTAGTCCTGTCGTAAGTTTCATGTTTCTCTCCCGGGGGGGAGCGGTCGTGATCTGTGAAGCGAGCGACACATCGGCGGTGAGCGGAACGATCTCGGTTCGTCAGGGAACCGTGGTTTGGAATACGTCCATCGTGTCCGACTCGACAACTGATGTTCGCACGAACGAACAGGTTCCTCCACGATTTTCATTGCATCAAAACTACCCCAATCCGTTCAATCCCTCAACGATCATCAGCTATCAGGTAGCGACCGCTGGATTCGTTTCTCTGAAAGTATTCAATATGTTGGGCGAAGAAGTCGCAACGCTGGTCAACGAAATGAAATCACCCGGTTCGTATGAAACAATCTGGAATGCAGACGGTCTGCCAAGCGGGGTGTACTTCTACCGCATGACTGCCGGCTCGTTCACTGAGACTCGACGCATGATGGTGTTGAAATGATCGTGAGCTTGCGACGCTGAGTCTTTTGCATTTCAGGCTATTGTTTCCGTTATTTCAAGGGGCACAAAGTGATTTGTGCCCCTCGCTATTTTTCTAAAAAGGACTTCATGTTTATCGATTCACATTGTCATTTGACGTCTGAACAATTCAATGCCGACCGCGACGCCGTCATCCGCAGGGCGGAAGATGCAGGTGTTCATGCCATCATCAATCCGGGAACAGACCTCGAAGACAGCAAGCGGGCAGTTGAGCTTGCAGAAAAGTACCCGAATATCTACGCGTGTGTCGGCTTCCACCCTCACGACGCAAAGAAGGCCAATGAGAAATCTCTTCAAGAAATAGAGGAACTGAGCCGCCACCCCAAGGTTGTCGCCATCGGTGAGATTGGGTTGGATTTTCACTACGATTTTTCTCCGCGTGACGTTCAGGAATCGGTTTTCCGGGAGCAGATCACGCTTGCACAGCGGCGGAATCTTCCCATCGTTATCCATACACGCGAATCCAATTCGGAGACGATTGCTATTGTTGAGGATGCTGTTGAGACGGTTGCCGGATGGCGAAGCGACAAGCAAATGCCGCACAGTCGCTATCCGGCCCCGAAAGGGGTCTTTCATTGTTTTTCGGGAGACATGCAGATGGCGTGGAAGGTAATCAACATGGGCTTTTATGTTTCGTTGCCGGGTGTTGTAACCTTCAAGAAAGCCGATCTTGCGGTTGAGGTGGCATCGAATGTCTCTGCCGAACATTTTCTGCTGGAGACAGACAGTCCGTATCTCGCGCCGGTTCCGTTCCGGGGAAGAAGAAATGAGCCCGCGAACATCCCACGTATTGCTGAGAAAATAGCTGCGTTGCAACACTTGAGTATCGAAGACATCTCCCGGATTACCAACTACAGCGCATTCAAACTTTTTGGTGTTGGAGAAAAGGGGGCGGCGCGATTCACGTATCAACTCCGGAATTCCCTGTACATCAATCTCACGATTCGATGTAATGCAGATTGTGTCTTTTGTGATAGAAAGGGAGAGGCCGTGATCAAAGGACACAATCTTCGCATTGATCGTGAACCGACTGCGGAAGAAGTAATTGCCGAAATTGGTGATCCGAAGAAGTATGACGAAATCGTTTTCTGCGGGTACGGCGAACCGACGATCCGGTTGGATGCGGTCAAGGATATCTCAAAGTGGGTCAAAGCAAACGGAGGAAAGACGAGACTCAATACCGACGGACACGGGAATGTTATAAACAAGCGCAATATCGTTCCGGAACTTGTCGGCCTCATTGATGCCGTTTCGATAAGCCTGAATACAACGGATCCGCATCAATACGGGGAGTTGATGAGAATTGACGGCGAGAAGTTCTTCCCTGCGATGATTGATTTTGCAAAAGAGTCTGTCCGCTTGCTCGGCAGGGTCACGATGACCATTGTTGACCTTGACGATGTGGATACGGAACAAGCCCGCCTCCTTGTTGAGAATGAGATAGGGGCAACGTTTCAGAAACGCCCGTACTTCTAACGAACTGTCATCTTGTCGTCCCGATCAATATCCCCGCAACGCATCCTTTTTCTTGCCGAAGGCCAGTTGGGCGATTTGCTGTTGCTGACCCCGGCGTTGCGGGCAACGAAGGAATCTTTCCCGCACTCACACATCAGCGTTCTGGTTGTTGAGCGGCGCGGATCGGATGGTGCGAAGCCGGACCGCTTCAGGGATTTGCACGCAACGGAAACGGAGAGAGAAGCGTGCGCACTCTCAACCAACACACATGTTGATGAGCTTCTCGTTCTTAGCCGGCAGGCCCTTCGTGCAGAGAAGGGAGGTGCGAGAATTGTGGCGGAGTTGTCGGTTGTCAGATTTCTCCGTAAGCAGGAATTCGACACCGTCGTCTGTACATTTCCGGAAGATCGATTTGCGTTGTGGGCGTTTCTCGCCGGTGCGCGTGTACGCATTGGTCAGCGAAAACAAGGTTTGTTCCGGCTTCTGACGAACACACCGGATATCGAAAAACGTCAACGTGGCGTTCTCGAGTACTATTGTGACTTGGCTCGAGAACTTGGTGCCCGTGTGAGTTCTGTTCACACTGAATACAATGTGCCGGAGTCATCCGAACAGTGGGCTGAAGAATTCTTTCAGAAGGAACATCTGGGATCCGGCAAGAAAATCGTGTCCGTTCACCCGGGGGCGAGCGGCAACTACAAGATTTGGCCTCCGGAAAGATATGCAGCAATGATGAACCATCTTTCAGCCGGGAACAGCACTGTATTGCTGCTCCGGGGGCCCCTTGATGGGCCGGTCATTGATGAAATCAAACATCACGTACAGACCCCATTTGTTGAGATTCACACCGGAGAGAAGGTGGGCGATCTTGCTGCAATTATCCGGCGAAGCGACCTTTGCATCACCAACGATTCGGGCCCGCGTCATCTGGCAGTTGCGGTCGGGACGCCCTCGCTCGCGTTTTTCCGCCAACATTGTGATAGAGAATGGGGTGTGTATCCGGAAACTGATTACAGCAAAACGTTGACGGGAACGCAACAATGTCAGGTTTGTCCGCCGGGTATCTGCCGTGATGTGATGCCGGATGGCCAGCAGTTTGCCTCATTCTGTGTCCGCATGATCAGCGTTGACGATGCCGTTGAGCAAGCCGGGAAAATGCTCCAAGTCTAAAATTCCACTTGCCAGTTTTCGGAGGATGCAGTATATTGCTCCCCAGCGTGTGGGGAGAACATGCTCTGATAGCGCTTGACGGTTTCGATTGATGCACATTCCACTTCCCCGATAGACTGATGAAACCAATAGTTGTACTGATCTTTCTCCTCGCTGCCGCAACATCATCGCTGTTGTGCCAGAATTCGCCCGAAGAAGTAAGACAACAAATTCGGGTTGCACAAGATACCCGCAATGTAGATTCGATTTCACGCCTTCTTACCGACAATGATCCTGACGTACGGGCGTTTGCGGCATTTGTCTGCGGTTCTGTCCAGGATACCTCCCACATTTTGCTCCTTTCCAAACTTCTGGCGGATAGCAACAGTTCGGTGCGTACGGCGGCTGCGTTCGCGCTCGGGCAATACAACTACGTTCTCGATACTGTTCAACGGACTTTCGTTTCCAGGGCTCTTCTGGCACGACTCGGGTTCGAGCGGGGAATCGAAACACTGATCAGGCTTGTCGAGGCGCTGGGAAAAGTCGGCGATGAGCACAGCTTGAATGTGGTTGTGGCATCAGGGATGAATTTTCAGGCACTCAGCCTGAAATGTGAAACGGCCCTGTCGGTCGGGCGATATGCGTATCGTAATATCGTCAGCAAGACCGCAACAGCCTTTGCAGCAGATATTCTTGCCACAATCCGGAGCGGCGATGAATGGAAAGCTGCCTACGCTTTCATGCGGATCAACGATGCAAGTCTTGTGGCTCACCACGCCGATCAGATTGTCTCAGCGGCATCCCATCAAAGTGCCGATGTCAGAATGTTCGCTGCGTTGGCACTTGGCAAGTGTTCAACTTCGACAAAAGCAGTCAATGCGCTGGTTTCGCTGGTGACATCCGATCCGGACTGGCGGGTGAGGGTGAATGCTGTAAAAGCGATTGCCAGGATGGATACGTCGTTCCATACGCGAATACTGCCGTTGTTGTTTCAGAGTGCGGCAGATTCTTCCGAGCATATTTCGCTCACTGCCATATCTTCCTTGGGGGAGATGGAGATTCGGCGTTCTCCTTTTTCGGCGGCGTGCAGAAAGACGCTTGTTGAAATTCTCTTCGATCGACAATACTCATCCCGACAGAGAAGAGAAGCATCCATCGGGCTTGCCAAATTCCTCGGCGCCGATGCTTTTCCGATTCTCGCTGATAAGTTCAGAACGGGTCAACTTACAGAAAGGCAGTATGTGCCCGCGCTTGCTCACACGCCCGACCCCGATGCGCTGTCTGCCTTGATCAACTTTGCGAAAGGAACAGACCCTGGACTCCAAAGGGAAGCCCTCGAGGCAATTCAGATTCTTGCTGGAGCATCGCAACGCGATTCGGAATGGGTACGAACAGCCATTCCTGTTTTTCTCACCTCTTTGCAATCAAGAGACGTCTCTGTCGTTGCAGCTGCGGCAAGTGCGCTTGCACGCCCTGTGTTCTTCGATGCACGATCCGGTCCGGCACTTGTTGAAACACTCCGACGGCTTAAAGTCCCCGATGATGCCGATGCCATCCTTGCAGTGATTCAGGCTTCGGGCGCAGTGAAGTCCTCACATGCGATTGCGCCTTTGGAATCCGAGCTGAACAATCCCGACCGGCACATTGCAGTTGAGGCGGCCAAATCGTTGCTGAGGATAACGGGCAAGTCATACGCGCACTTTCTCAAAGCTCATACAATGCCCGTCTACACAAATCACGATTGGGAGATGTGGAATCAGATCCGAAAGAACCCCGCTGTTCGCGTGAAGACTTCGAAAGGGATGTTCACATTCAACATGTTGCCCGATGAAGCCCCTTTTACGTCTATCAATTTTGGTTTGCTCATCAAGCGAGGCTTTTTTGACGGTCTGCTGTTTCATCGTGTAGTCCCGAATTTTGTTATCCAAGGCGGAGATCCTCGCGGTGACGGGTGGGGCGGACCAGGCTACGCAATCCGGTCGGAGTTCGGGTTCGAGTATTTTGGACGGGGAACGGTAGGAGTTGCGAGCTCGGGGAAGGACACGGAAGGATGTCAGTGGTTTGTGACGCATTGTAACACTCCTCACCTTGACGGGCGGTACACGATCTTCGGCAAAGTGACAGCAGGGATGGATGTTGTGGATGCGATTGAGGTGGGCGATCGCATCGAGGAAATGCGATTTGCGGAATGACGGCTATAACAGGAGGGGTACGGCTATCTTCTTCTCCTCATGTATTCATCGTAAATTGTCTGATGAGACGGATCGATTTGAGCGAAATTCAGATAGATGTTGGGATCGGAATAATCGAGAAACAGTTCGGCTATTTCTCGGAATTTTGTGTCGAAGAAGATTTTGATGAGCTGATTGCGCGGATCGGCAGTTCGTTTCACATCATCAATCATAAAGATCGCGTCGATAATGTTCTGGAATGCCCTGTTGCGCGATGTCGCCATCGAATCAAGTCCCGTAAAATGATACCTGAAGGAAGCTGCCCGAACCGGGGCGAATTTCGAATTCATAATCTCTTCAATCAACTGCAAACGACTGTAGCCGCTCTTCGCCTGTTGCCATCCCCTGCCGCCGGTGGCGCGGGCGAGGTTCACAATATCTGCCGCCTTCTGAAAGAACGGTGTTCCGTTTAGATTATCCCATGTGTCATAATCGAATCCAAGAATCAAGTAAGCGTAGAAATCCAGGAAACTCGCAAGATCGTTGAACGAATACGGACTGTGATTGATCGGGCGGCCTCTGACGTACGTAAACTCCCACGCGTCATCAAACAGCCGGAGTACCGCGCTGTTTTGCGTGCCGTTATAGATAGGGCGTGAGCTTCCAATGAACACCTGGGCAGAATACCGATCCTGTCCGACAACGCTCTGGATATTGATATCGAATGTGCATGAAATCCGTTCGTCAAGATTGTCGGTTCCCCACCGGTAATTGTTGACGTACTCTCGAACTTCCGACTCGAAATTCATCAACAGATCTTTGTTGGCTGTCGGGATGCCTTCATAATTGACTCTGACCATACAATCCAACTCCTGTCCGCGGAGTTGGGGCGAGAAAAGCGAAAGCAAGAGAATACCGGTGATGAAATTTACATAGCGCATCGACAAACCTTCACGTCAGTTGAACCTGCAATCAATATAATCGTTTCTCGAACCCTGTTCAAGGACAGTTTTGCATGATGCTCCAGAATCCGTTCAACAATATACCCGGAGGGAATCGTGAAAATACCTACAGCAATACTGTTTCTCTTCTGTTCAACGGTTGGCAACGCGGCCTTTGAACACCTTCCTCATGGAGGCCGTTCGGCGGCGATGGGCAACGCCCTGGTTGCCCTTGCCGGAAATGAGTGGTCGGCCTTTGTCAATCCCGCCCTGCTTCGCACGTGCGATGAACGAATGGTATCGTTGTCGTATGCACCCCAGCCGTTTCAACTCAGCGAGTTGGCTCGGGCCGCCGTAAGTTTCATCGAGCCGACCTCCGCGGGTACATTCAGCCTCTCTGCATCACGATTCGGCTTCGAGCTGTACAAGGAAACGCGTCTTGCGCTTTCATATGCGGCCGACCTGGCCGAAATTGTCAGCGGCGGCCTTACTCTGAATTATTACTCCCTCGGCATTCAAAACTACGGAAGTGCTTCCTCGTTTGGACTTGACGTTGGCTTGAAAGTGGAGATTTCCGACGAACTGCGGTGGGGATTCTCCGCATTCAACGTAAATGCGCCGGCAATCGGCGCGACGAAAGAAAAACTCCCGCAAATATTCTCGACAGGAGTTGCATTTGAACCTGTGAGCAATGCGGTAATTGCCGCCAGCATTGTCAAGGATATTCGCTATGCAGCCGAACTGCATCTTGGTGTGGAGTATACCTTCATTGATGTCCTTGCACTTCGGGCGGGCACAACCAGTGATCCGAATACATTCAACGCCGGAGTAGGCATCTCGTATGCATTTGCACGGCTTGACTATGCTTTTTCTTCCCACAGTGAGTTGGGGGTGACTCATCAATTTTCTGTCTCATTGGAGTTGGGTGACCTGTGAACATTGCGAGGAGAGAACCCCATGTCCCTTACACGCTGCGTTTTCTCGGCGGTTTTTCTTTGTGCAGGAGGAATTGCATCACCGTTAAGTGCTCAAGTGTTGCAGGATTCTCTGGGCATCTATTCCGGGATAGATGCTGAGGAATTGTTGGAACAGATTGAGACGGAAGCGGAAAACTCCGAACTTCTGGACCGCCTCGAGTGGCTGCAAGAACATCCGCTCGATCTGAATACCGCAAGCAGAGAAGAACTTGCCTCCATTCCGCTGCTGAACCCGGACGAAATCGAGAGAATTGTGAATCTGAGAGGCAAGCTCAAACGCTTCATGTCTGTTGAGCTAATTGGCTTGGTTGAAGGGGGCCAGGAACTACTGTCACGAATTCGAAAGTATGTTTTCGTTGCTGAAACCGAAAGTAATGCGGGCAGGGGATTCTCTTCAAGGCTGCGCTCACGCGTAGTGCGGGATGTGCAGCAACGAAGAGGGTTTCAAAATGGCAGCTTTGCCGGTTCGCCTTTGAAAAGTTATTCCCGCCTTTCTGTGCGTCAGTCCGACAATCTTCAAGTCGGCGTATTGTTCGAGAAGGATGCAGGGGAAGAAACAGGCAGCGGATTCATATCCGGACATCTGGCCTTTAGAGACATGTCGTTTGTCTCTCAAGCAATCATTGGTGACTACATCGTTGAGGCGGGGCAGGGCTTGGTTCTCTGGCGTGCGAGCGCATTCGGCAAGGGGAGCGAAGCTGTTTCGGTAATCAAGAAGTCGGGAGCGGCTGTGCAGCCGTACCGTTCTACTGATGAATTCAATTTTTTGCGCGGCGTTGCTGTTTCATCGGGAGTGGAAATAGGAGAGGATAAGCTGAATATGACGGCTTTCTACTCGCGTCGTGCGCTGAGTGCAAGCGGCGACGATGTTGCGGTTTCGAGCTTCTACCGGGATGGCCTGTTTCGTACTGACAACGAGCTCCGCAGAAAGTCGAATGTTGATGAACGCATAATCGGAGGACGATTGAGATTCAGCACGGATGAGATGTTCGCCGTCGGTACGACAGCGTATCATTCATCATTCAGCAAGCCAGTTGTTGCCAACCGGTTGTTTGAGTTTGAGGGTACCTCCGCATCTGTTTTCGGGGTTGATGCAGAAATGCATCTGGGATGGCTTGCGCCGGATCTTTCCCAGATAACGTTGTTTGGCGAATTCGCCCGGTCACAGTTCTCTGCATCAGCAGGAATTGTCGGCTCAATTGTGAATTTGACCCGCGGCAGCCGTCTCGCGTTGATCTATCGGGATTATTCACCCCGATTTCAATCGTTGCATGCCTCCGGGTTCGGTGAACGAAGCGACACCAAAAATGAACGGGGCTTTTATGTCGGTGCTGAAATTCGTGTCACGCCCTCTTTTCATGTCTCGGGATTCATCGACCATTTCAAGTCTCCATGGAGAACTTTCGATAACCCGCTGCCTGGGAGTGGAAGGGATATTTTCGTGCAAGCAAATGTAAAACCATTGAACCGGTTGTCACTCTCCCTCCGCTACAGAGGCAAAACCACGGAAAGCAGCCAGGCTTCGGTTGACGAGTTTCTCCGCGAAACACGACTTCTTGTCAACCGTCAACAGCAGAAGGTTCGCATGACTGCTTCGTTTCAGGCAACCAAGCAAATGCGACTGAGAGGGAGAGTTGAAGGGACCATTGTGGACTACGCCTTCGTCAACCGGGATCAGCGCGGATGGCTATTTTTCCAGGACATACAATATCTGCCACATCCTGCTCTCGTGGTGGAGGCAAGGCTTATCTTCTTTCACACCGACTCTTACGATTCGCGGCTCTACGAGTATGAAAGCGACTTGCGAGGCGTTTTCTCAAATCCTGCAATGTTCGGAAAAGGGAGGAGATGGTATGTTCTGTTGCGATGGAATATTCTCCCCGAAATCCGTCTCTCCGCGAAATATTCGGAAACGCAAAAGGAGGGTGTTAAGACAATAGGCTCAGGGTTGACGGAGATCGATGGAAACTTGGACAACAGAATCAGTGTTCAAATGGAAGTGAACTTGGATTGAAGGTTCTACCGGCTTGGTTCCGGACGGGTTGTGCTTGCTGACATGGATTGCTCAAAAAGAGAATGGTTTTGGCTAATTTGATGATGGTTGCTACGTTGAATGACGTATTTCTGACGTGAAAGTTTAGAAGAATGCTCCAACTGTTTACCGATCTTCTTGCTTATGACGAATTGTCTGTCTAAATTTGCGGAGGAGTCGAAGTAACGAGTTCCTTCTTAGAGAGGAAGAATCTCAAATGAAGCTTACGATCTACCACAAGATGTTGGTAGGATTTGGTATAGTCATCTTCCTGATGATTGTTACCAATTTCTATGTTCTCCTTCAGATGAACAAAGTCACGAAGGTGACCACAGAAGCGTTCTCCTACGATGTGCCGGGAATTGACTTTGCAAAGCAGATGCAGGAAGTGCTGTATGTGGAAGAGCCCTATGCCGCAAAGGCCGTTGCATTTCATGATGCGGAATACTACAAAGGGTTTGAAGAGCAAAGCAAAGTTTTCGACCGGCTGATTGATTCTCTTGCCTCCACACGCCTTACTCCAAAAACCCGGGCAATTCTGGACCGAATACGTGAAAGTCACGCTTGGTTTGCGGACGCGACAAGACGCGCAACGTTCGGCATCGGACGAAAAAACAATGATCCGGCATTTGACGATGCCGCCCGCAGTGACAGCCTTGATGTGTTACTCTCTGAGATTCGCGGCTTCATTGAAATACACGAATCGGCAGTAAAGCAATCGATATGGGAAGCAAGCCACCGGATGTCCAAGTCAACAAACGTTGCGTATGTTCTTTCAGTATGTACGCTGCTGATCGCCGTTGGCGCGGCGGTGTTTATTGCCCGCACGATTACCAAGCCGCTTTCCGTGCTGATTGACGGAACGGAGAAGATTGCAGCCGGCAAATTCGCCCCGATCACCGTTTCTACAAGAGATGAAATGTCGCTCCTGGCAAGCGCGATGAACGAGATGAGTTCCAAGTTGCACTCCACCGACCGTATGAAAACCGAGATGATGCATCACATTTCGCACGAGCTTCGCACTCCGCTTCAAGCGATGACGTCCGCACTGAACCTCTTGGCCGATCAACGATACGGAACATTGAATTCGGAACAATTGCGTTTGACTTCGTTTTTGAGGGAAGGGATCAACAAGATTACATCGTTTAGCCATCAGTTTCTGGATATTTCGAAGATCGAATCCGGCGCCATGCAGTACAGTTTTGCGCCGGCAGATCTCCTCACTGTCATGCTGCCGGTGATCGAGGAAGCAAAGCTTATTGCCACACGCAAAAACATTGCCGTAACTGTCAACGCGACTCCGATCCCGAAAGTAAAGGCCGATGTTGACAAGCTTTCGCAGGTGTACAGCAATTTGCTGAGCAATGCAATAAAGTACACGCCGGAGAACGGCAGAATCCAGATTGATGTCGGACAATCAAAATTCGGCGTGCGAGTGTCGGTAACAGACTCCGGTATTGGAATTGCACCGGAAGACTTGCCGAACGTGTTCACAAAATTCTATCAGGCGAAAAATTCGGACAAAGCGAGCAGCCGCGGAACGGGCGTCGGGCTTGCCTTGGTCAAAGCGCTTGTTGAAGCACACGGCGGTCGGGTGTTTGCTGAAAGCGCGGTTGGTGAAGGAACCCGGTTTACAGTGGAATTGCCCGCAGTGAAGGAACCGGTGATGCCTGCCTTTGCCGCGATGCAGCAGTCCGTCAATTGAGCGGAGGTTGTATGAAAAAAAATCTGGCGTGGACTGTAGTCACCTCCCTTTTGTGCTTCGCAAGTGTTGCACAGGCACAAAGCGCGAAGAATGTTTCCGAACGCGAAACCAAGGCGGAATATCATCTCTCTTTTGCCGACAGTCTTGAGACGGCGGGAGCCTTCCAAGGCGCTTCCCTTGTCTACAAGATGGTTGTAGAGTTGTATCCGAATAGCGTGTACTATGCTGAAGCAGTTCGCAACCTCGGTCATTTGTATATCAACCCTTTTAACACCGCACGAAACGACAGCATTGCCCTCTACTGGTTTAAGAAGCATCTTGAGATACCGTGGCTGCAACGCGGCGAACGTTCAAGATCGGTAATCATCTCCTCACTTGTGCGCGAGAGGTTGAAGGCCAATACCACCGATTCGCGCCGTGCCGATGTTCTTGATAGCCTCTCGCAACTTTCCCGCATTCAAGCAGCAGAGATCGCAGCACAATCGAAGAGAATTGCTGAACTACGGTCGGATCTGGAACAAACGGATACGGATCTCCATATCCTCCTCGAATTCCAAAAGAATCCGACTGTCACGAGAAGGGACTCACTTGCAGCCAGCAGCACAACACTCCAACGGCTGGCTGAAGCAACAGACTCCCAACAAGAACGTAAGAACGTCGAGCAATCGAACGAACAACTCCGCAAGTTGCGTGAGATTGACTTGCGGGCATTACAGCGTCGCTCCAAACGATAGCGTTAAGATTTTCGGTGGATTGAAATGTCCGTGGCGTTGCGCCGTGCGCATCATCGCGGAACGCCATCTCCTCGCCGGCACTCATCACTTCTGTTTACTGCTTTTATAACAATCTCAGTGACTTCTATGATACATTTTCGATACGTCTTCGTTGCCGTACTGTCCGTATTGGCAGCAGGTAGTTTTGCCCAGCCCCTGCAATATCCTCCGTCAGAGAAAGGTGATGTGACGGATTCCTACTTCGGGGTAAAGGTTCCCGACCCCTACAGATGGCTTGAAGACGACACGTCGCAGGCAGTCGCCGGGTGGGTAGCACGGCAAAACGAGGTGACCTTCGAGTATCTTTCCCGAATTCCTTTCCGCGAGAAGTTGAAAAATCGACTCGAACAAATTTTCAATTATCCAAAATACTCGACCCCTGTACGAAAAGGGAAGTATTATGTTTTTTCGAAGAACGATGGACTTCAAAACCAGGCGGTGTACTACATCCAGGAAGGCCTCAGTGGCATGCCAACCGTCCTTCTCGACCCGAATACATGGTCTGAAGATGGCACCATCAAGCTGGCATCCCTCGATCTGTCGAGAGACGGAAAGTATCTTGCATACAGCATCTCACGCGGCGGATCGGATTGGCGCGAGTTCTTTATTATGGAAGTCGGGAGTCGCACGCTTTTGCCGGATCATATACAGTGGGCTAAGTTCTCAGGCGCTGCCTGGCATGAAGATGGATTCTTCTACAGCAAATACGACCCGCCCGCTGACACATTGAAGGCGCTTTCCGCGAAGAACGAAAACCACAAAGTGTACTATCACAGAATCGGGACACTTCAACAGGATGATATCCTCGTATTTGAGGATAGAAACAACCCCCTTCGGTTTCACGGCGTATCGGTGACAGAAGATGGCCGCTTTGCGATTCTCTCCATTTCTGATCGCGGCCGGGGAAGGAACGGGAACGCGGTTTTCGTGAGAGATTTGAAGAAGGGGGAAAAGTCCTTCAAGCCTCTTGTGCATCAATTCGAGAACTCGATTCGAGTTATCGACAACATCGACAGCAAGTTGCTTGTCAAGACGAATACAGGGGCACCGAACGAACTGGTTGTGTTGATTGATCCGGCGAAACCCGAACAAAAACATTGGGAAGTAATTCTTCCGGAGAAAGACCATTTGCTTGAGGGTGTCACGGTGGCTGGTGGAAAACTCCTCGTAACATATCTGAAAGATGTGAGCCATCGTGCGTACGTGTATTCGCTGGACGGGAAGTTGGACCATGAACTGCGCTTACCGACACTTGGCACAGTCAGTTTTTCGGGCGGACGGCGGGATGATAATATCATCTTCTACACGTTCACATCGTTCACATTCCCGACGTCAATCTACAAGTTTGATATCGGGAAGGAGCAGGCCGAGCTTTTCCGCCAGTCGGAAGTGTCGTTTGTGCCAGAGGACTTTGAAACCAGGCAAGTGTTTTTCCCCAGCAAGGACGGAACCCGGGTACCCATGTTCATTACCCGCAAAAAGGGCATGGAACTTGATGGCAACAACCCGACACTGCTGTACGGTTACGGCGGTTTCAATATCAGTCAACGGCCGGCATTCAACTCTCTGGTGATAGCATTGCTTGAACAGGGGGTCGTGTATTGCGTCGTGAACCTGCGCGGTGGTGGGGAGTATGGCAAATCCTGGCATCAGGCGGGGACTGTTCTCAACAAGCAGAATGTGTTTGATGATTTTATTGCTGCCGGGGAATGGCTGATAGCGAACAAGTACACCTCAACGGAGAAGCTTGCTATGCAAGGCGGCAGTAACGGAGGCCTGCTTGTCGGTGCCGTAATGTGCCAACGGCCTGATTTATTCAAGGTCGCACTTCCTGCAGTCGGCGTTATGGATATGCTGCGGTATCATACATTTACCATCGGCTGGAACTGGAAACCCGACTACGGCAGCAGTGAGGATTCCGTTCAGTTTCACGCCCTGTACAGATACTCACCCCTACACAATTTGCGTGACGGCGTGAGTTATCCCGCGACGCTTGTAACAACAGCCAACCGCGACGATCGGGTAGTTCCCGCACATTCTTACAAGTTCGCCGCAACGCTGCAGGAGAAGCATCGTGGCAATAATCCTGTTCTCATTCGTGTTGAAACAAAATCCGGTCACGGTGCCAGCAATACGACGAAGCAAATAGCAGCGACTTCAGATGCCTATTCATTTCTCCTGTACAATCTGAACGTGAATCCGCAATGGCCTTGAATGACGGACCTCTCCATCGTCCTCCATTGACCGAACTCGAAAGATCGCTAACTCATGAATATCTGTTTGCGTCTCAAGTGATTCACCTCGCTATGCTCATGGGAGCATTGGCTTTTCTCACAGTAACTATCGTCCTCTATGCCGGGGCTATTCCTGATGTTTACGGCGATGTGTCCTTGCTGGACACGTTAAGCTCTATCCATGCCATCTATGCCTTTGGCGCATATTCTCTGGCGATGCTTCTGTACAAGCGTCAAATAGCCGGGTCAGAAACAGATGTGAATCCGGACGCCGATCGAGTTTCTGCCTTCCTTTCCAGAGTGAGAACTGCCCAGATTGTCCGGCTGGCGCTTTACGAAGGTGCGGCCTTTATGGGACTGGTGGTTTGTATGTTGGCGGCAATGAACGGGACGCTGCACGTGCACCCGATTTATTGGTGGAATGTAGCCTCGACAGCGATACTCGCCGGCCTCATCGTTCTAACATTCCCGACACGAACAAAGATAATTCAAATATTTCATGACCTGTACGGCTCATACTGACTATGGAGAATATGTGACCAATCGTTTACCCCTTTTTCTTATCCTCGTATTCCCGCTGTTTGTCTGCTTCATGGCGTGGTATGTTTGGTACAGTCCTGCAACAACGGTTATTCTTGTTCGACATGCCGAGCGTTTGAACGATACGGATACTACCTCAATTTCAGAGGCGGGGCTGGAAAGAGCTGAACAGTTGGCCCACACGCTGCATTCCTATCCGCTGAAGAGAATTTTCGTTTCTGAAAAACACAGGACTCTCCAAACCGCTACCGCCACCGCCTCGCTGTTCAACATTCGTCCCTCACACATTGCTGCGAATAACATTCGCGGCTTTGCAGATTCCGTGAAGGCACAACGAGGAGATGCAATTTTGATTGTAGGGCATTCCGATACTGTCCCGAAAATTATTGCAAAGTTGGGAATTTCCTCTCCTCCTGCAATCGACACATCAGACTTTGATGATATTTTTGTGGTGACGGTGTTTCGGTTCCGCTCGACGATGGTACACCTGAAATACGGGCCCCCTTCTTGAGATAAAGCAAAATCCCTGTCGGCTTTGGGGACGAGCCGCACAGGGACTTTGTTGAAGAAGAGAACTAGTAGCGCGCCGTTCGACTCACATTTCGTCGTGCATCGCTCTGCAACTGGTGATGCGATGCCGGTACCCCCTCGACACTCGGGGGGGCAAGTCCTCTCTTGTCTTCCGGTGTTGTCAGGAATTTGACCCATGCTATCAATTCAGTCAGGGGTCTTCCTTTTTTGAAGAAGCCCTCACGCTTCGGGTCTTTTGCAGCCTCAGTGGTTAGTTTGTCATTATAGCCGGAGATAAAGAGTACGGGCATGTTTTGCTTGCCCGGGGTTTCGCGCACAGCGTTGCGTAAACGGATGCCGTCCATACGCGGCATGTAAACATCTGTGATGAGCAAGTCGAACGATGATTCGTTCATCTTCTTAAGAGCGTCTTCTCCGTCGGCAGCAGTGACAACCTGGTGGCCTTCGGAGGTGAGCATTGTTCTCAGCAACATTCGTATGACAGAATCGTCATCTACTACAAGCAGATTCATAGCTGCCTCAATGGATTCCTTTGATGTTATGACATAAAGAGTATCGGACGATGAAACAAAAAAAATAGCAATATCAAGGGACATTGACATAACCGGTGACTGGTGACAAGGGTTTCCGGCTCGCCTTATGGAGGTACTACCCGGCATAAACAGAATGATCTATTCCAGGCTTCGGAAAGCCGCAACGAGACACGATTGTTTGAAGTTGTGTTTTTCGTTATCTTAAAAACTGTGAAAACAGCGGTTTTTTAAAAAGTAGGGAAATGGCTGACGAGAAGAAGAAAGTTGTTGTCGCGATGAGCGGAGGGGTGGATTCATCCGTTGTGGCCGGGATTCTCTCGGAGCAGGGATACGAGCTTATTGGGATAACAATCAAGACGTACAGATACGAAGACGTTGGCGGGAATGTCGGCAGCGACAGCAGTTGCTGCTCACTAGACGGCATTAACGATGCCCGAAGCGTCGCAACAAAGCTGGGTTTCCCGCACTATGTTCTCGATTTCAGCGAGCGGTTTGGCGCTGAGGTAATCGACAATTTCGTTGACGAGTACCTGAACGGCCGGACACCCAACCCGTGCGTTATCTGCAATCGCAAAATTAAGTGGGAGGAGTTGATTCGTAAATCCGATGCTCTCGGTGCAGAGTATATCGCGACGGGGCACTACGCGAAGGTAAAGTATAACGAGACGACAGGACGCTACTTTGTCTCGCGTGGGCGCGACGAGTCGAAGGACCAATCATACGCACTGTGGGGATTGACGCAGGAGTCCCTCAGCAAAACGCTGTTTCCATTGGCCGATCTAACAAAGCCGGAGTCTCGAGCGCTCGGCGAGAAATTCGGCCTCCCGAACATGCGGAAAGGGGAGAGCTACGAAATCTGCTTTATTCCTGATAACAATTACGAACGCTTTCTCAAGGAACGGGTCCCTCAACTTGAGGAGCAGGTTTCCGATGGCGAGATCATACTTGATGGAGAAGTAGTGGGCAGGCATCGCGGATTTCCTTTCTATACGATTGGCCAGCGAAAGGGTATCGGCATAGCGCGGCCGGAACCGTTATACGTGACGTCGATCGACGCTGCGACGAATCGAATTGGGGTGGGGCGGGAAGACAAATTGTACGCACGCGGCTTGATTGCCCGCAGTGTCAACATGCAGAAGTATGCAGAGTGCACGCAGCCGCTGAACGTGCATGCCAAAATCCGTTACAAAGACCCGGGAGGTGACGCAACCATCAAACAAACCGACGACGGAACTGTCGAAGTGATGTTCGATGAGAAACGTCGCGCCATTACACCGGGGCAGTCGGTTGTGTTCTACGAGCAGGATGATATCGTCGGTGGAGGTATCATCGATGCTGCTATCACGTAACAATTGAAACGCAGAGCTTGTTTCAAGGAACTGAGACATGCCGTCTGAATGAGGTCACCGGATGGGGGGTGACCTTTTCTTTTCCTCAATATTCCACACAATGAACAATTCGATTAGGGAGTACATTAAGGAATTTCGATTCCCGGAAATTCTCAAATTTGATTTCACACATATCAAAGGAGACCTGGTTGGCGGACTGACGTCTGCAATTGTGGCATTGCCGCTTGCGCTGGGCTTCGGTATTCTGGCTTACAACGGTGACCCGCGCGGTGCTGTGGCCGGATTGTATGGCGCGATTTTTACCGGATTCTTTGCGTCACTGTTCGGAGGAACTCCCCGGCAAATCACCGGCCCCACAGGCGGCATGACGGTGATCCTTACGCAATTGTATGTAGAGTACGGTGGGGCCGACGCCTTGCTCGGCGCGTGTTTAATAGCCGGTGTGCTTCAAGTGTTGTACGGATTCATCAAGGCCGGCAGGTTCATTTCATTCATTCCCTATCCCGTTGTTGTGGGATTTACCAACGGCATCGCTATCCTTATTTTTCTTCAGCAACTGAATCTCTTCGCCGGCGCGCCTGTTATCGGATTGATCACCATTGCCGTTATTGTTGCCTCGCCGTACATCTTTAAGGGTCTACCGAAAGCGTTATTGGGATTGATTGCAGGAACAGTGACGGCTTCCTTTTTGTACTCCAATTGGGATTGGATGAGGCTTGCAGTCGATCCTCACACATTTGAATTCTCAGTAGCGGCAACGCTGAATGTCATTGGCGAGATACCCCGCTCGTTTTCGTTGCCGAGTTTTCCTGACAATGATTGGAAAACGTGGTCGAGACTTTTTCCGGCAGGCCTCACCATTTCCCTCCTTGGGGCATTAGAGACATTGCTTGCCTCGGTCGTTGCCGATAGTGTTACGGGAGATCGCCACAACAGTAACCGAGAGCTTGTCGGGCAGGGTATCGGGAATTTCGTTGCCGGTTTGTTCGGCGGAATCGCCGGAACAGGGGCGATTGTGCGCACGAATGTTAATATCCGTGCCGGCGGCGTAACAAAATTGTCGGGTATGTGGCACGCTGTTGTGTTGGTTGTGGTGATGCTCTTGCTTGCTTCCTTTGTTGCCAGCGTTCCGCTTGTCGTTCTTGCGGGAGTTCTGATGATGACGGCCATTGGAATGTTTGAGTGGCGTCCTTTGAAACTGCTTCCCAAGACTCCACGCCCCGATGCGATTGTTATGGTTTCAACAATGGTTATTACTGTACTCTCAGATCTCATTACGGCGGTACTTGTCGGATTTGCGCTTGCCGGTTTCTTGTTTGTCTACCGTATGAGTGAGCTCGGGGTTACCAACTTGCTTGATGAAAAGCACGCTGATCGTCTGCCAAACGAACAGGAGGAAACCCTAAGGAAACATAAGATTGTGGCCTACGATATTGAAGGACCATTGTTCTTCGGAGCTGCAAGGAACTTCGTCAAGGAAATTGAGGAGGAATCCGACTACAGAATCATCATTCTCAACATGGAAAGCGTTCCCGTTGTCGATACGACAGGTGCTGTTGCCATTGAAGAGATTGTTGACCGGCTGAATAGGGACAAGAAGAAGATTATTATTGCAGGGCTGAGAAAGGAAGTGCGCATCGTGCTGCACCGGCTGGGAATTACGCAGAAAATCGGCGTTGGCAATTTTGCAGTTGATATGCACAGGGCAACCCAGTACGCAGTCAGTTACGCCTCCGGTCAAGCAGAGCGGGTTCATCTCGGGCGGTATCTTGCGCAGGATCTGATTCTGCTTGACGTCGAAGTTGGGTCAAAGGAAGAGTTGTTTTCCCGGATGGCTGCGCGAGCTTTCAAGCTCGGATATGTTTCGAACAAAGCTGAATTTCTCAAGGGTTTGTGGGAAAGGGAAGAGGCCGGCTCCACCGGGTTCGAGAATGGCGTTGCGATTCCGCACGCTTTTTCGGGTTCGGCTGAACGTATTGTTGTCATCATTGCGCGGCTTGCAGAGCCCATCGTATACGAAACCTTGGATGGCAAACCCGTCTCCCTTGTGTTCATGATTACTGCGCCCGACCAGAACGAGTACCTTCGCACGCTTTCCTTGCTCGCCAAAATGCTGAAGAACCCTGGTATTATCGAACAGCTTCACACCGCCAACGAGCCTCATGAAGTGTTCGACATACTCGCCCATCGGGCTGATGATGTGTGATTGTGATTTCCGATGGAGTTTCCTATATTCCATCGAACGATTTGTCCAAAAATGAATATCACCCCAAAAACAGTTGCTGTGTTCGGCTACATCAGCATTCCGGTTATGCTGATTATGCTTGCCTTGTTGTGGTTTAGAATTGTGCCGGATACTCTCACGATCCCGTTTTTCAGCATTGCGCTCGGCTTGTTTCTTGTGCGGATTGTTCTCCGCATTCAGCTTGCGCGAAACGAACGTAGGGCACTGGAGGCAAAAAGACAGGCACAGACCCAGGTCGGAGACTAACATCTTTCCGGACACAAAACCTCATGCACTTCCTCTCCCCACTCAGGATAGCCCTGCTCGCCGGAGCAGCGAGTTTGTTGTTTTCGTTTCTTCTTATACCGTTCATCTCAGAATCTCATCACCTGAATCCTGACCCTGATCGCTTCGGTGAAGTTGCGCTTAGTGTCGCAAACGGAGACGGATTCGTGTATGAAAAAGATGGCTCACCGGTTCTTGAACGAACGCCGTTGTACACATTCATCGTTGCCGGTCTGTTCGCTATTGCCGGCGGGTACTCGGTTGTTGCTGTTCAGATCTATCAGGCTGTTCTGCACGGGCTGGCATCGGTTGTTGTTTTTGCTATAGTTGCGAGGTTGCTAAACCGGCAGACGGCAATTGTCTGTCAATCGATCTTTGCTTTGCATCCGATTGTGTTGTGGTATACCGCCCGAATCTGGGTGGAAACCACACACACCTGTTTGCTTGTGTTGATTGCGTACACCTTGCTTCTCTTCTTCGAGTCCCCAACGTACAGGAGGGGAATCCTGTTGGGCTTGCTTACCGGGTTATCGTGTTTAGTGAAGCCGATTCTACTGCTGTTTCCGGTTATTATTGCAGTTCTGACGATGAGCCGCTTTGGGTTACAGGGGTACAAGACCGGGATTGCAGTTCTGGTTGCAACATTTGCCGTTGTTCTTCCGTGGACGATTCGCAACTATGAAGTCAGCGGCAAGTTTGTTGCGGTCAACACGTCGTTAGGTTTCAACCTGTTTCAGGGTACAGTGATCGGTGAGAACTGGCCTTCGGCCGGTATGGGTATTCTCGACTACTGGGAAAAGGGGAAAGAGAGAGCGGATGCGATTCTCTCCCCGCACGGACTTGCGTGGGAAAGCGTCGAGGGGGACGCCTTGTTAACACGCAGGAGTTTTGATTCAGACAACATCACGCCCGGCAAAGTGATGAGGAGATTTGCGGCAAACTTCGCAACATTTTGGTACTTGAGTGAATCCGCTACAAAATCGTTTTTCTTTGGTGTACTGCAAGTACCACTGTTGCTGGCAGGAATTGTTTCTTTCGTTCTGAGTGAAAGTAAAATGCGAAAAGCCCTCTTGCCCCTTGCGCTGCTTATCGCCTACTATGCGATTGTGCACGGATTCATTGTCGGTTGGGGGAGATATTCGATGCCACTCGTTCCGCTTCTTGTTATTCTTTCAGCACCGCTTATTTCACGATATTTCGGTCGCTTAAAGACATGATCTCGCTTTTTGAAGAATTCAGTCCTCTTCACGCAACACTTCCGCAAAAGCTGGAGTCGCAACGGCTTGAACTTCGTTGCTACCAGAGTACCGACGTGTCTGTGATAAGGGCCGTGTTCGATGCGAACAGGGAAAGACTAAGGAACGGGTTCTTCTCTCGGGCAAAACTGACGCAGTCGGAAAATGATGTTGAGGCCTTTGTGCAGCAAGTCCGGCAACTCTGGAATGTGAGGGAGGCGTTTCATTTCTCCATTTGGGAGAAGCAGCAGCAATCGTATGTAGGAGAAATCTTCATAGCGTGCATTTCATGGCAGGTTCCTAAAGGTGATGTTGGATATTTCGTCGTGAGGGAGTTCGAGGGCCAAAGGATGATCACAGAAGCTGTGTGCGCAATACTGCCCTTTGCCTTTGACAGGCTTCAGATGAACAAGTTGCAGATCAGGTGCCCGGTGGATAATCTTCGCAGCCAGAGAGTGGCGGAACGCTCAGGTTTCAAGATCGAAGGAGTGTTGAGGAATGATCGCGTGAACAGTGACGGACACCTGCCGCTTGACATAGTGTATTACGGCATGACTCCCGGTGATTTTCGGAAGATTGAAAGGAAGCCTCCCGATTTCGGGAAGCCTCCTGAAGAGTGACTATTGTCGGGCTCTCTTGTTTACGATGAAGTAGAAGAAAATCAATCCGGCGCCACCGAACGTTGCAATGAGGCCGGGAAACACGCCATCATTGAACCAGAGTGATTCACTCAACACTATGCCAAGCATAATTGCCAAGCCGACTCCAACGAGTACCATTCCCCACTTGAGAGAACTCAGGGGATCTATCCTGAACGCATTGCGTTCGTACAACGACTTGATCTCTTCCGCTTTCAATCCTCTCTCGATCATTGACATTCGTTCCTTATGCCGGGTGAGAACAATTGAGCCCCAAATTCCTCCGATTGTGAGGAAAAAAGCCAGTGGAATGAGAATTTCCGGACCGTCCATTGTGCAGTTCCTTATATGATGAATGCGTGTATGTGAAATTGGTTGTGAACCTCTATTTGCTGGTTTAGACTGCTGAAGCCTTTTCAAGGTTTCAACAACCTGCTTCACTCGTATCTTGTTCTGGTGAAACCCTTGTTCGGATTTCGAGGTCTAACCAATTGAACTG
Organism: Bacteroidota bacterium; assembly: GCA_019637975.1. Lineage (NCBI taxonomy): Bacteria > Pseudomonadati > Bacteroidota > Bacteroidota bacterium. Next base: position 36,415 of record JAHBUR010000032.1, read on the forward strand.
AACCTAAACAGCGGGCAACTTTGCGGCAACCAGATAACGAAATCATCAACCAAATCCGAACAGGAGATGTGCGAAAGTATGCCTTGTTGGTGGACCGGCATAAAGATCGGGCATTTACGCTTGCTTTGCGGCTTGTCCAGGATAGGGAGGAGGCGGAGGAACTGGTTCAGGACGCGTTTGTGAGGGCATATCGCAGTCTAGAGCAGTTTCGGGGAGACGCGAAATTCAGTACCTGGCTCTACCGGATTGTGTACAATCTTTGTATGACAAGAGTAACGAGGCGCAAAGCCCGGCCCGAATTTCTCGATTACCATCAAGAGGAAACGCATCAAGGCCTGTTTGCGGACAACGATGAAGCCGGAGTTGACGAGCAAATAGAGAACGAGGATTTCAGAAAAATTCTTCTAGAGGAAGTGAGCCGCTTGCCTGAACACTACCGGGCGGCTGTCGGGCTCTTCTATTTGCAGGAGATGAGCTATGAGGAAATGACGAATGTGTTGCAGCTTCCCCTCGGAACAGTCAAAACAAATCTATTCAGAGCCAGAAATCTCTTGCGTGAACGAATGAGTATTCGGCTGAAAGGAGAGATAGCGTGAGCAACAATCATTTAACAAATGAACACATGCAATTGCTTGTTGACGGGAACCTTCCGACGGAGGAAGCCGGGGATGTTCAACGGCATCTCAACACGTGCACGCATTGCGCGATGAGTTACAGAGGCCTTGTTGGTGTTCACGATGCGTTGATGAATATGCCTACGGAACATGTCGGGTCAGATTTTACACAGAGAATTCTCGGGCGATTGGGTGTTGTGCCGCGAACCCCATTCCTGTTCAGGCTGGCTGAAAATCTTGCCTACGTGTTCGCGCTGATGATCGTGCTGGGCATCATGCTTTCAGTGTTCACCGTAACCGGCGTACTCAATACCCAACAACTGGAGAAATCGCAAAGCGCAATAGGGGAAGTAAGCGGGAAAATAGCGACGAGCATGAACTCATTCCTGAACGAGTTTACAGTGGCCCTGCAATCATATCTGCCATTTGTGTTCGGAAGCGGAAGCTTGAAGATCGCCCTGATGGGAACGATTATCGTCGGAATGCTGGCACTTGCCGACAGGCTGGTGAGGCGGCGGGTTCTCCGCCATTAGGAAACTACTTCGCGGCACTAAGGTATTTTACTTCAACCCGTCCGAGCATTTCGGCCCAGTGCATGGTGTTCTTCGGCAGATCAATCCGGTCGCCCGGCTTCATCAGCCATTCGCCGCGATCCGTGCCGAGTTTCATTTGTCCCTGTACGATCACGATAAAATCGTCAAAGTCATGCTTGTGGCGGCCATATTTCGTGCCGGGCACGTCCGAGTATAACTCCCATTCGAGTCCTTGCTTTTGGAGAATGGAAGTCAGTTCCTCCAGCGTCGGTTTCTTCAGTTTTGAAATGTGTACAACATCCAGCATAGTAATCCTGATCAGTTTTGAAATGCAAATCCCGAAACGGGCGTGGATTGTATATCCCCCCGGCATTGTTCATAGTAGGCCTCATAGTGGTTGACGATTTTGTGAACATCAAAATGGTCAACTGCACGCTTGCGGGCTGCCTGGGCGAAGAGCCGGTGGCGTGCTTCGTTTGTGAGAAGTTCGATGGCATAACGCGCCATGCGGTCGATGTCCCCGATTTCGGCAATGTACCCGGTTTCGCCATGTACTTGAAGTTCGGGAAGTCCGCCGACACTTGACGAGACGACCGGGACCTCGCAGGCCATTGCTTCAAGGGCAGACAGCCCGAAACTCTCCGACTGGCTCGGCATCAAAAACAAATCCGCCGCCGAAAGAATCGGGACGAGCTCAAGTTGCTTGCCAAGAAACTTCACATTCTTCTGGATTCCCAGCTCACGCACAAGAAGCTCACACGCCGATCTCTCCGGCCCGTCTCCCACGAGAATGAGTTTTGAAGGGACTTTTTTTACTACTTCGTTGAAAATCCTGATGACATCTTGTACGCGTTTTACCGCTCTGAAATTCGAGATGTGAATCAGAACCTTCTCGCCTTTTGGGGCAAACTTGCCGCACACGTCACCGGAAGGAACGCGCCTGTACTTTTCGGTATCGACGAAATTCGGGATTACGGTAATATCCTTGCTAATCCCGAAATTCGTCACTGTTTTTTCGCGCAGGAACCGCGAAACAGCCGTGACGCCGTCACTTCGCTCGATGCTGAATTTCACGACGGGGAGAAAACTCGGCTCAAGACCCACAAGCGTAATATCGGTGCCGTGAAGCGTTGTCACGACCTTAAGCCCGTTGTTGACGATTTCCCTCGCAAGATATGCGCTTGTTGCATGCGGGATAGCATAATGCGCGTGAATAATGTCGAGCTTCTCGAATCTGGCAACTTCCACCATTTTGCTTGCAAGCGCAGGAGTATACAAAGGAAACTCGAACACAGGATACGAAGCCATCTCCACTTCATGATAGTACACATTGCCGATGTATCCGTCTAATCTCATAGGCATTGCGTAGCTGATGAAGTGAATCTGGTGACCCTTGTCTGCCAGGGCTTTTCCCAGTTCCGTCGCAACGACCCCGCTGCCGCCGTACGTGGGGTAACACACCATTCCGATTTTCATAGATGAGATTCCTTGTGCCGATGAAGATAGTGAGTGAAGTGCTAATCTGCAAGAAATACTTTGAAAACTTTGATTGCGTGAGAATATGCACGCATCGTAAAACACGCAGTTTTGATGGATGTCCCCTTTGTGTGTTGATGGTAAACCTGTTACCTTACAACATGAATGACGAATACAAGACGATAGCAGCCCGAATCCGTTATGAAACGAAAGTGCGGGGCTCACGGTTTATTGCGAGTGCTCTGCCGGTTTCAACAAAAGCCGATACAGAAAGATTCCTTGCCGAAATCCGAAAGGAATTTTGGGATGCAACGCACAATTGTTTCGCCTACAAACTGGGTGTTGACGGCTCGCAATTCCGATTCAACGATGATGGCGAGCCGGGTGGAAGTGCAGGCAAGCCGATTCTTTCCTCCATTGAAAAACACGGGCTGACGGATGTTCTTGTTGTTGTTACCCGGTATTTTGGAGGTACAAAGTTGGGTGTTGGCGGTCTCGTGCGGGCATACGGCGATGCTGCAGAAGCTGTCTTAACGAAGGCAGAGAATGTCACAACGTACATTCTGCAAACCATCGAAGCGACGTTTCCCCACTCTCACATCAGCAACGTGATGCACGCGGTTTCCCGGATGGGGGCGCGCATTGTCGAAACAGCGTACGACGAAGATGTCCATCTGACAATCACTATTCGTCGTTCGAAAGCAGAAGAACTCAAAGCCGTTCTCGTGAACCACACATCGGGGAATGTCGCCCTGAAATCGACCGGCTAAGAGACTGTTTTTCCTTCGACAATAGCTTTCGTATCGAGGGCAATTACCAATTCCTCATTGGTGGGGATGACAAAGACTCTTGTGCCGGAATCTGGTGTTGTAATCGGCTTTTCTTTTTCATTCGACCGGTTTGCTTCATCATCAATCGTGATTCCGAAGTAACGCATGTCCTCACAACACGCCGCGCGTACGTCGGCACTGTTTTCGCCTATGCCTCCCGTGAACACGACGCAATCGAGGCCCCCCATTGCCGCTGCGTACGCCCCGATGTATTTTTTCACACGATAACAAAAGACATCGAAGGCGTACGTTGACTTCTTGTCGCCGTTCTTCATTTCCTGAATTACTTCACGCATGTCGCTGCTCACGCCGGAAATTCCCTGCAAACCGCTGTGCTTGTTCAATAGTGTGTTCGCCTCGGCAAGGGTAATTCCTTCTTTTCCCATGATGTAGAGAACGATGGAAGCATCAATATCACCTGATCGTGTTCCCATTAACAGACCCTCAAGAGGAGTGAACCCCATTGTTGTGTCTATCGAAATGCCTTCGTTGATAGCCGCCATGCTGCACCCGTTCCCGAGGTGGCAGGTAATGATTTTCAACGAGTGATAGTCACGCTGCATAATGGCGGCAGCCCGTTCGGACACGTAACGGTGGGAAGCGCCGTGAAATCCGTAACGGCGGATTCTGTATTGTGAATAGAGCGAGTAGGGAAGTCCGTACAGAAATGCCTTTCGCGGCATTTTCTGATGGAAGGCTGTATCAAACACGCCGACTTGAGGCGTGCCCGGAAGGTTCACCTGACAGGCATTGATGCCGCGGAGATTGTGCGGATTGTGCAGAGGGGCAATTTCAAAATTGTCGCGGATACTTTTGATAACCTCGTCGGTGATAAGAACAGAGCCGCTGAATGTTTCGCCGCCATGTACGACGCGGTGGCCGATGGCGTGAATGTCGGACTTGTCATTGATAACGCCATGGTTCCGGCTGAGAAGAACGGCAAGGATATATTCAATGGCTACGATGTGGTCGACGATCTCACCGGCAATGGTGATCTCATCACCGTCATGACGTATGTTCTTCAGAGTCGCGCCGCTCATGCCGATGCGCTCGACACTTCCTTTGGCGAGCCACTTCTGGGAGTCGGCTTCGATGAGTTGATATTTGACAGACGAACTGCCGCAATTGAGAACGAGGATATTCATGTACTTTATGTTCAGAATGTTGGATGAACCTTACACAACTTCGCTCAGTAGTTCTTTCCTGGGAGAAGGAATAACAACCTTGTTGACAAGTAGCCCTTTTTCCGCAACAACTGCCGCCCCGGCATCGACTGCTGAACGAACCGCCGCAACATCACCTGTCATTGTGCAGAAGGCTTTGCCCCCCAATGCCATCGCAAGACGGATCTCGATAAGTTCGACTGCTGCCGTTTTCACAGCGGCATCCGCCGCCTCGATAAGTGAGGCCACTGAGAATGATTCGATAATTCCCATGGCATTGAACGACTCGACCTTGTTTGTGCCGGAAATGGCGGGGAAAACGGATTCATGCACATTCGGAATCACGAATGTGTCAATGACGCAGCCCCTGCCGATTGCAGCTCCGGCTTCAACGCTTGCCTTCACAGCGGCAACGTCGCCACCAATAAGTACCATGTACTTCCCTGAACAGATTGAACGGGCAAGAAGGATTTCCGTTTCCGCAGCTTTCAACATAGCGTCTGCGACTTCAAATCCCGCGGCGATGCTGCCGAGTTCAATCAGGCCTATCGAGTTCTTCTTCATCGAATCTTCTCACATAAGTTAACGTTCAGGGTACGCGTTCAAGCACAATAGAGTCTCCGATGCTTTGTACAACTCCGTCGATGCTTGCGTGTACGCGAGCGCCAAGCTTGCCATCCGGGATTTCCCCGATGCATTGTCCTTTTGTCACTCGTTCACCGACACGAACCGCAGGCTCTGCGCTGACGCCGATGTGCTGGAACAACGGAACTTCAACACGTGAAGGTTGCATCGCTACGTCGCTGAATTGAGATTCACAGTCATACTCGGCGATGCCGAGCCGTTTCACCAACATCTTCAGTGGAGTTCTTCTGCCTTCATACATCGGATGCGGCTCAACCTCCATCTTGCCGGACCACTTCACGCCCTGTTCCTTCATGTCGCGCTTGCTCTTGTCGCATGCCTCCTTCGGGAAGAGACTTTCGGGGCAGGCGTACAGCGTGCAGAGTCCGCACGAACAACAGAGTTCGGCATACTGATTCCAGAATGCTTCGCCCGTGGCAGTGAATCCGAGACTGCGCATTACTTTGTGTGGCTGAACATCGTAGCCAAGGATGTATCTTGGACATAGCTCCGTGCAGTAGCTGCATTGATCGCACGCCGATTTGCCGATGCGGTGCATGGAGTGTTCCGGCTGTGCTTTGCGCTGCACAAGCGTATGTTCCAGAGGAAGAACAACCAGCCCGGCTGTGGTTTTTGTGATGGGAAGATCGAGATTGAACTCCAGTTTCCCCATCATAATTCCACCCACAAATACTGCAAACTCTGACAGACTTGCGCCGCCGGCAGCCTTTATCGCATCTCTGTAACTCATCCCAATCGGAACCACAACCGAAACAGGATGGTGGACCGCGCCCGCGACAGTTATGAACTTCTCCGTAACGGGTTTTCCTTCAGAAGCGAGGGAGATGTTGTACAGCGTCTCAACATTGTTGACAACCACACCGATGTTCAGCGGAATGCCTTTAGGCGGAATGAGCCGTCCGGTCGCTTCATAGACGAGGATGAACTCGTCACCGGAAGGATAGAAATCGCCAAGCTGATGGATTGTGAGCGGAGTGCCCCGAATCGCCTTTTCGAACGCGTCAACGGCAGCTTTGTTCTTTGCCTTCAGGCCTACGATGCCGCGCCGGGCTTCTGTGGATTTCATCTGTAACGCAACGCCGTGCACGACCCGCTCGGCATAGTGGACCATCAACTCAAAGTCTTTGTGAATCAATGGTTCACACTCGGCACCGTTCGCAATTACCGTATCAACCTGCGACGACGCCTTCACGTGGGCAGGAAAACCTGCACCGCCCGCTCCGACAACACCTGCGTTACGAATGGATTCAATAATGGTCATGGCGCAGACTTGACTTAAGATTTTGTGCCGTTCAAACGTTTGCCATCCGCGTCGTACTTGAAAAATCCCTCTTTCACCTTCTTGCCCAATTTACCCTCTCGCACCATTCGTCGAAGTAACGGGCAGGGGCGGTAGCGGGGCTCGCCAAGCTCGTGGAACAACGTCTCCATCCACATCAGCACTTCATCAAGTCCCATGGTGTCCGCCATTTCGAGCGGGCCGGTTGGCATTCCGTACCCGAGTCGTAACGCGGTATCAATATCGTCCGCTTTTGCAATACCCTCCATCAGAACGTGCATCGCCTCGTTGAGAATCGGAAGAATAACCCGGGTCGTAACGAATCCGGGATACTCGAATACCTCCACCGGCGTTTTGCCGATGCGTTGGGCAAATCGTCTTACGAGCTTATACGTTTCATCAGATGTCTTCATAGCGCGCACGATTTCAACCAGTGGAACCGATACAACAGGGTTGAGAAAGTGCATGCCGATGATACGCTCGGGGCGTTTGCTGAATTCGGCCAGCTTCGTAAGATTGAGCGTTGCAGTGTTGGAGATGAATACCGCATCTTCTTTCCCGACCGAATAAAACGCTTCGATCAGCTGGCGCTTTGCCTCGAAATTCTCATCGATTGCTTCGATGATCAAGTCGCAACCCTTCAGATCAGCGATGTTTGTCGTGGTTTTGATGCGGGAGAGAACTGCCCGCTTCTCCGACGCGGTTTTGCTCCACCGCTTGATTTCCACATCCATCGTTTTGGCCAGGTTCTCGAGGCCCGCTTTGAGAGATCGCTCATTTTTTTCCACCACCATTACTTCGATTCCTGCTCCTGCAACGGTCTCCGCAATGCCTTGACCCATTACGCCAAGACCGATAACGCCAACGAGAGAAAAATCATCCTTCCCTTTTCGTTGCGCGAGAAGAGGCGTTTGCAAATCTTCAAATTTCAATTTTGCTGCCATGTGCCTTTCACTTTCAGTAGAATAATCAGAATGAACTTCCTACAATCCGAAATGTAATGTATTCCGTAAGAGTGCCACTGCGCCGGCGTCAAACAGAAGCAATCCAAGAAACGCAAGCAAGACTACGATAAGGGACTTCCGGCGAGACATGCCTGACTGCACCGAAATCCCCTTCGTGAGTACGAGTACGTACAATAACGTAAAGAAATTGATTGAGTTTAACAACGAAAACGTCACGCTATCTTTGGTTGAGATGAGATATGCAGCACTAAATGGGACAAGAGCAGGCATCTTTAGGAATACGCTTCCTCGTAAAGTAAGACCAATCAATGTTGCCAGTTGTGAAAGGACACCTATCATCTCGGCATGGACGCAAAGCGAGAACACTTTCACGAAATGCAATTGCTCGGGCGAACGAACAGTTCTTCCGATCAGAAAAAGCGTACATGCAAAGGACGACCAACCAATCAAGAGACGAATAGGCAGAAAAGAACTGCGCAGCGGCAACTCACTGTGAAGTGTTTGCGCTACCGCCGCTTTGTCGCCTGCATTTGCCGATGCGGGCAGATGTGCAAGCGTTGCTTCAATGAGAAAAGGGTGCGTCAGAACGTAAAGGACGATACTGATGGCTGCAAGCATCAGAAACGGCGCCAGCCATTCCGGTTTTGATTTGATTCGTGCGAGAGTCGCTCCGGGCGAGTAGAGGATGGCGAACGGTGTCAGCATGTCAGAGCCATGAGAGATGTTTCTTCTTGAGCTTGTCCGACACCAGGTCGACGAACAGCTCTTCAAGCGAAGTGTAGGTTGAGTGTACGAGTTCTCCTTTTGCCCGCAAGCGAATGTCTGATGTCAGACATTGAAGCAGGGCGTTTCCCTGATGAATGATGGCAATTTCGTTGCAGAATTTTTCGACGGTATCCAGTACGTGTGATGTGATGAAGATTGTTGTTCCGCCCCGTGCCATCATCTGCAAACTCTCTTTGATGGAACTCGCGGCGAGGGCATCAATGCCTTCGAGCGGCTCATCAAGCACAATTAATTCCGGTTTGTGGATGATGGCGGCGGCCAGCGACACTTTCTTTTTCATCCCGGTTGAGAAGGATTCGATCGGGTCGTCACCTTTCTCCCTCAAATCAAAAAAATCGAGCAACTCCTCGGTTCTCTCTTCGATCTGTTCCCGGGCCAAGCCGTACATTGTCCCTACAAAACGGAAGTACTCGCCTGCAGACATCCAATCAAAATACAGGGGTTCGTCAAGCACAAACCCGACCCGCTGCAAATGACTGTTGCCGTGTTCAACGAGTTCTTTTCCGAATAGCCGGAGAGTTCCAGAATCCTTGCTGCTGAGTCCGGCAAGAATGCGAATGGTTGTGGTTTTCCCGGCACCGTTCAATCCGAGGAATCCGAAGATTGTTCCTTCCCGAACTTTCAGCGAAAGCCCGTCAAGGGCCTTGTGGCCGCTGTCGTACGTCTTGACGAGATTCTCGATTTCAATGATGTTCAGAGAGTTGTGCATAGCAGGGTTTTCTGTTGTTCGATCTTCAAAGCGATATTCGGCAGCGAGTACCTGTACCAGTACCACGCCATTCCCGTTGCATACAACACGTTGAGGATAGGAAGGCGAACGATAACCGTCAATACGATGTAGGGGAGTGACAGGACAACCACAAACAACAACATTCCAACTGCTTGCACCAAATCGTCAATGTGCCAGCGTCCGGATTTGCGAGGCGAGCGCAACGATTCGGTGTTGCCGACATGCAGCAATGGAAATATGATGGTCGATGCATACAGGAATGATTCGTGGATATGTCGTATGTCGAACGGCTTGGGAGAAAAATAGAGAACCGTTATTGAGACGAGGATTGTGACAATTCCCGTGAGAAGAATTGTGGCGAGGTTCTTCACCAACACAATTCTTCTCCATGAAACAGGAAACAGGCTGAGGGCTTCCAATTCGTGTGGTGAACGAAAGAGGATATTGTTGAACTGCCATTCCAAAATTGCAAAGACGGTCAGAAACACGACAACAAGAGGAGATACCTCGCTTTCCTGCACAACCAGAAAAATCGCCGCGAGCATCAACAGGACGAAAACCGGAATACGCTTTGCCGAGAAACATTGGCGCAGTTCCATAACGAAGATCAATTTCTCGCGGTCGCTAAACATACGAAGCTCAAAACGTCGGCAGTATGTTCATAAGAATCTTTTCCCGAGCCAAATGACCCCTGCTGCGACCGCCGTCAACAACACAAGATTCAGAAGAACTGTGAACCAATCGCCACTGAGGGCCGACAGGATTCCATTCACACAGAAATTCACCAGAGGAACCTTTTGTAGTATCGCATCCGCCTCATATGCGAAGGAGCCGACCAATGCAGCGAACGCAGCAAGGGCAACAACAACCAACGCAATTCCGACAGATGCCCCTTTTTTCTCAAGGTGAAGAAATACCGCTGCTGCGATAGTCGAGATGTTCGTCACCAGCAGGAGGTACAACACCACGGCTGTGATTCCGACGGTAATGTGATGCCAGTACAGTACAATCAGAAAGAAGGCATTGCTCGACATCAAGGCGATGGAGAACGGATGCCTGAGGTTCGCTGTGATGACAAACAGTATTCTGCTCAGAGCCGTCGTGGGAAGCAGACGCACTTTTTCCAGAATGTCACGGCTGCTTCCGACAAAATAGGAAAGTCCGACAAGCACAAATACGACGGAATGGCTGAACAAGAACAGCGATAGATGGTATCCCTCCCGATCAATCCGCAACACGTTCTCTGACAATCCCGACGGAATGAGGTTGAGAATGGCAAGAATGAAGGCATACAGCTTGATACGCGGAGACAGTGCCGACAGTTGTTCCGTATCAACGGCGAGAAGTGTCTGCGCAATATTGGCTGACGAACGCATGGCTATTCTTTCTTCCACGGATCGTCCGGGAAGGTCCAATCGTCGGGAAGGGGAATGTCCCAGACTTTTCCCTCGCCGCGGTCAATTGTAATGCGCAACGAAAGGGGTTGGTGAGAGATAGCAAACTCTATCTGCAATTTGGTTTTCAGGTAGGAAATGATAGCATTGACTCCGTCCCCGGCCAATACATCAGTGAGAACAATGGCATATCCTTTCTGTTGCATTTCTCGCCGGATACGTTTGCGTTCCTCAAGTTGAGGTGAAGTAAGTTCAGAGATTTGAATATTGAAAGCTTGGGCGAGGCTGTCAAGGTCGGATTGTGAAAGGGATGGTGATTGGCTCGCACTACGGCTGTACAACAAACCCATCACGAAGAAGAGGATGAATATGCGATTCATTGGTTGAAACGTAGAGCTTGGATCAAAAGTCCTTTCTTCTCATTATCCACGCCGAGAATATGAAAATCGCAGATGAAGAAAGAAACGCCTGAACAAACGGCTTCCATTCCATACTCTTGTGCAGAATCTGATCCGCCAGGCTGCGTTGCATACCGGCAATCTGCGGCAGTATGTAGTAGAGTCCGTCAAGAATGCCGCGATAGATCTTGCTCTCGGAAAACAGAAAGAGAATCTCCTCGCGGCTGTCGAGCAAATTGTCGATGAACATCAAATACAGAAAACTGCCGATGATAGGAATGGTGGCATTCCGAAACAGAACGCCGAGAAGCAACACTATCGAGAAAATACACCCGAACATGAATGTCATCGTGAACGAGGAGAGGAGGAACTGAATGTTCCATACACCTGTTCGCAACCCGAATCCCAACCAAATCCCGCCGATGAAATATACGATCACGGCAAGCATCACGGCAACTGCGCCAAGGTATTTACCCAGCAGTAACTCCCATCGGGCAAGCGGCTTGGACAAGTACAAGTCGACGGTTCCTTTTTCGAGACTATCCGGAATCACGCTCGCTGTTGCGAAGACGCCGAACAGCATAATGCCGAAGAACAGACCCTTCGCCAATCCCGTCTGCATTCCGAACACGAGAGTTTCGATTTCTTCAACTGGTGTCGGCGGGCTTACGGGGTTGCCGAATGCCTTGAGAATAACGCCCTCGTCGGTATATTCAGCGGAGACACTGGCGAGTGTACCGAGCATGATCAGTGTGGAGATTCCGAGCAGAACGTAGAGTGTTGCTTTCGAAAACAACTCACGAAACGTTGCGAGGATGAGTGTGAGGAGTTTCATGATGCAACCTCACGCTTGATGAGGTTGATGAAAGAATCTTCCAGGGAACTGCGCTTCTTTGTGATGTGTGTGATTTCGATTCCGTGTCGTCGGAGCATGTCGATGAGATGATTCAGCTCGGAGACATCTTTGAGTTCGGCGGAGACGCTCTGCTTGTCAACTCTGAACTTCATCACGGTTGCGGCTGCCTCGTGATAGAAACCTTCTCCGAGCGAGCCTGCAAATCCGATTTCGTAGTTTGCGTCGGTGACGGTGAGTTCGTCAACCGTTCCCACTTTGAGGAGTTTGCCTTTGTCAAGAATTGCCACTTTGTCGGAGATTAACTCTACTTCTGAAAGAAGATGAGAGTTGAGAAAAATAGTTTTGCCTTCGGATTTGAGATTTTTCAGAACATCCCGGATTTCTTTCCTGCCGACAGGGTCAACACCGTCGGTCGGCTCGTCGAGAAAGAGGACTTCCGGATTGTTGATGAGAGATTGCGCAAGGCCGAGACGTTGCATCATCCCTTTCGAGTACTTCTTTACTTTCATCTTTGCCCATTGTTCCATTCCGACGAGTTTGAGGAGGGAGGGGGCGCGGGATTTGATATCGGCGGGGTTCATTCCGCTTAACCCGCCGAAGAGCAGCATCACTTGCTCGCCTGTCAGGTATCCGGGGTAGCGATGATTCTCAGGCAGATATCCGATGCGTTCACGGACTTTGACATCCGGAAGAAGAGTGCCGAGGATGTTCGCCCTTCCCGATGTGGCGTTGACGAGGCCCAACAAGATTTTGATGAACGTGGTTTTGCCTGCTCCGTTGGGCCCTAACAATCCAAATATCTGCCCCCGCTCGACGCTGATAGTAAAATCATTGAGAGCTGTTACAGAAAGCCTCTTGTTGACGAAGTCAGAATACGTCTTTGTAAGGGATTCGGAGGAAATGGCAGACATTGGTTGTGTTTTGTTCTGTTACTCAAATTATCCAAAACGGATCGTTGAGTCAATCCGCTCAATCCCCGAACGGCCGGACGATCTTTCCCTCATCCCATCGTTTCAGATAGTCTTGCGTCTCCTTTTTGACAATACCGCCGAGCAGGATAAGCCCTATGAGATTCGGAACTGCCATTAACGCATTGCAGATATCGCCGAAGTTCCACACAATCTCAAGATGATGTCCCTGCAAAACAGCCCCGAAAAACACGAACAAGCAGAAGAGATACCGATAAGGCATTGCGCTTTTTACTCCCCACAAGTACTTCGCCCCCTGCTCGCCGTAGTACGACCAGCCGATGAGAGTTGTATAGCCAAACAACAAGCTGCTGAGACTCACGATCCATCCGCCCAGGTCGGTGCCGAGCCCGACAGCAAACGCTGATTTGGTCAGTTCTGTGCTGGTGAGACCCGTGACGTGCGGGTGA